>JBIIMF010000029.1:0-14207 GCA_044338135.1 Ilumatobacteraceae bacterium
AGTCCGTTACGCGCATCAACCAAAACAATCGCAACATCTGATGCCGAAGCACCAGTGACCATGTTGCGCGTGTACTGCGCATGGCCTGGCGTGTCAGCAACAACAAATGTGCGCTTGGGTGTCGCGAAATAGCGATAGGCCACATCGATGGTGATGCCCTGTTCGCGCTCGGCACGCAAACCATCAGTCAACAAAGCGAGGTTTAACGATCCGTCGCCGTAACGGGTGCTGGCTTTTTCAACAGCCGATAACTGATCTTCAAAAACAGTTTTTGTGTCGTGCAACAAACGACCGATCAACGTTGACTTGCCGTCGTCAACCGAACCTGCAGTAGCGATACGCAAAACCATCAGAAATATCCTTCGCGCTTGCGATCTTCCATCGCCGAATCAGAGAAGTTGTCGTCGGCGCGAGTAGCGCCACGTTCGGTGATTCGAGCGGCCGCTACTTCGACTAGCACTTCGTTGACATTGCTAGCTGTTGAACGAACTGCACCAGTACAACTTGCGTCACCAACGGTGCGATAGCGAACTGTTTCTTCAAATGCTTTTTCGCCTGCTTCAAGAACGACAGGCCCGCCAACGCTCAACAACATGCCGTTGCGTTCGACCACTGTGCGACGGTGCGAGAAATAGATTGATGGCAACGCCACATTTTCGATACCGATGTAACGCCAAATGTCGAGTTCGGTCCAGTTTGAAAGTGGGAATGCACGAAGGTGTTCGCCGGGACGAATCTTGGCATTCAACATGTTCCACGGCTCGGGACGTTGTGCTCGTGGTTCCCATTGACCGAAATGATCACGGAACGACAAGATGCGCTCTTTGGCACGAGCCTTGTCTTCGTCGCGGCGTCCGCCACCAAATGCTGCATCAAATTTGTGTTCGGCAATGGCATCGAGCAATGTCACTGATTGCAAACGGTTACGACTTGCACGCGGGCCAGTTTCTTCAACCGCACGACCTGCGTCAATTGATGCCTGAACACTGGCGATCACCAGTTTGACGCCATAATGCTCAACCAACATGTCGCGATACTCAATGACTTCGTCAAAGTTGTGTCCGGTATCGACGTGCATGACCGGGAAAGGCAAACTTCCGGGACGGAAGGCCTTGACAGCTAGGTGCAAAAGAACTGCTGAATCTTTTCCGCCCGAAAACAACAGAACTGGATTACGGCATTCAGCCGCAACTTCACGAATGATCGTGATCGCTTCGTCTTCGAGCTCGGCCACACTCTGCTTAATTTCGGCAGGCGTTGCTTGTGTTCCACTATCGATCATTGTCATGACTTTCCTTTCGACGTTGCCACTACATTCGAGTTGGCATTCGTCGTTACGTGTAATCCGCATTCTGTTTTGTTGTGCCCCGACCAACGGCCGGCGCGCTTATCTTCACCAGGAGCAACCGGCCGAGTGCATGGCCAGCATCCGATTGATGGGTAGCCGCGTTCAATAAGTGGGTTACGCGGCAAATCATTGGCGACGATGTATGACTCGACGTCTTCGTCACTCCAGGCAACTATTGGATTGATCTTGGTGAGTTGACGAACTTCATCAAATTGCGCGACAGGAGTTTCGGCGCGTGTTGGTCCATCAACGCGACGGATACCAGTAATCCATCCGGAGCGACCTTGTAACGCACGATTGAGCGGTTCAACTTTTCGTCGAGCGCAGCAACCTTCAACATCAAACTGCCACTGGTCGTCCGGGCGCACGTCTTCAAGCGGTCGAATCACTTCAAGTGGAAACTTCAGGCGGCTCTGCAATTTCTCAACGAGCCACAACGTCTCGGCGAAGAGGTATTGCGTATCAAGCAAAACGACAGGTGTGCCGGGAGCATGCGTCGCCACCAAGTGCACCAACACCGGATCTTCAAAACTGGCCGTGAGTACTAATCCAGAACCAAATTCACGATGCGCCCAGGCCACAATTTCGGCGGCGTCGGTCTCGGCGATATCAGCCGTCAGAGGGGTCATCGGGGCGGTCATAGACCCCAACGATATCTAATTCCCGACTATTCCCATCATATTTATGGAATTTCTTGATTTCGAGGTTGTAGTGTCCTGACCAGCACTATTAAATCTGATGGCGGAAGTCAGGAATCCGAAATTCCTGCCGATCAAGGAACTCGTCGACCAGCTCATGAACCCACCCACAAGCCTCGAAACCTGGAAGATTCGACCCCTCACGGGAGCCTTCGGAGCCGAGCTTTCTCGCGGCGATGCCCGAACCGATCTTGAGCCAGGACAACTACTCGCTCTGCTCGAAGAACACCTGGTGTTAGTCCTGCGTGATCAGCATTTATCTCACGGTGAACAAGTCGCCCTGGCCCACAGCATCGGCGAACCAACCCCAGCCCACCCGGTTGTGCCCGGTCACCCCGACCACCCCGAAATTCTTGAACTCGATGGCGCCAAGGGTGGCAAGAACGCTCGCTGGCACACCGACGTCACTTTTGTGTCAACTCCGCCCGCTGGGTCGGTACTGGTCGCCGATGTCGTTCCCGAATGGGGTGGTGACACCCTGTGGGCCGATATGCGGACGGCATACGAACGCCTCAGCCCAAGTTTGCAACAACTCGTCGATGGCTTAGAGGCCGTGCATCGCATTTCGCCACTCGCCTATTGGGGCGAGCCTTTTGATTCGGCAATGTCGCGTGAAGACGCCCAGAAGTTATTCGACGATGCCGCCAAGGTTCCGCCGGTCGTGCATCCAGTTGTACGCGTCCACCCGAGCACTGGCAAGAAGGCGTTGTTCGTCAATCCTGGTTTTACAACTCACATCGTTGGATACTCACGCATTGAAAGCGAAAACTTGTTGAAGATGTTGTACGAACACGCGACACAGCCAGAGTTTGTATTGCGGCATCATTGGCAACCCGGTGATGTTTTGTTGTGGGACAACCGAGCAACGATGCATTATGCGTCAGACGATTACGGCACGGCCGAACGACGTATGCGTCGAGTCACCATTCGCGGCGGCAATACGGTCGGTCCGCTTGGCCAACAGAGCCACGTTGTGGCCGACCCGTTGATCACTGTGCGCTAAGCGCAGGGCAACGAAACGACTTCATTTTCAGAAGCCGCGAATACTTCAACACCATGCTTTTCGCCGCGGCGTTTGGCGGCTGCGAGTAACTCATCGACAGCATCATCGCTGCGAGTTGGATCGTGATGAAACAAAGCCAGTTTCTTCACTCCACACTCAATTGCGACCCAAACCGCATAATCGACTGTGCAATGACCCCAGTTGCTCTTTGTCGTGAATTCATCAGGGGTGTATTGAGCATCGTGAATCAGAAGGTCAGCACCTTCACACAACTCGCGTGCACCTTCGGTGATTCCCATCGAACCGTCTTCAGGCATTTGATGATCGGGCAAGTAGGCGACACTTGTTGATTCGTGCGTCACACGAAATCCAAGCGTGTTACCGACGTGGGGCACCAAGCGACTTTTCACTTGCATCTGACCCACATGGAAATCGCTATTAGCTACATCGTGGAAAACAAAAGTTCCGGGAAGCGCAGTCAGGCTGACGGGAAACATCGGAGGCTTAATGATGGATTCAAAAACGTCTTGCACTGTTCGTCCGTCTTCTTGCACTGGTCCAAAAATTTGGAAGTGTGCGCCTTCGCGAAGAGTCGGCAGGAAAAATGGCAAACCTTGTACGTGGTCCCAATGCATGTGCGTGAGCAAACAATGACCTTCGAATGGACCTGTTGTCGGAATTTTGTCTCCGCAGTAACGCAGACCAGTTCCAAGATCGAAAACAAGCGGAGGTTGGTTAGGCGCGCTCAGACCAACACAAGATGTGTTGCCGCCGTAGCGCCTCGTGTCATCACCATGGCAAGGCGTGGAACCACGCACTCCAAAGAATGTGACATCAATGTTTTGAACTCCCCCGATGAAGGTGAACGCTAAATGACAAACAGGGGTAAATGAAATGGGCAAGGTAGGTGACCTTCGTCGCAGTTGGGGTGTGCCTTAATCCGCCTTGAGGAGTACCGTTTGTCCATGGGCACGATTTCGCAACACTCCATTCAGGCCAACGGTCTGAACATCTCGTATTTCGCAGCTGGGCTTGAAAACGATGGTCCGTTAGCGATCTGCCTACATGGATTCCCCGATTCGGCCCATACCTGGCGCCATTTGCTTCCGCGACTCGCCGATGCTGGTTATCGCGCTGTCGCTCCGTTCTTGCGTGGATACGCCCCAACTGAGGTTCCCTCTGACGGTCGCTTTCAAACTGCTGCCTCGGCGATGGATGCCCTCGCTCTGCGCGATGCACTTGGGGGTGGCCCTGATTCGGTCATCATTGGTCACGACTGGGGCGCCGTAATCACCCACATCGCCGCCAATGTTCGACCCGATGCTTTTGCCAAAGTGGTCACCATGGCGGTGCCGCCAGGCAATGCAGTCGGTGTTGCCTTCTTGTCGAACCTCGCGCAGATTAAACGCAGTTGGTACATGTTCTTCTTCCAGCATCCTTTTGCAGACTTTGTTGTTGGAGCGAACGATCTCGCGTACATCGACATGTTGTGGGCCGATTGGTCACCGGGGTTCGATGCGACCGAAGAACTTGAATTGCTCAAACCAAGTTTGCGCGACCCCGCCAATTTGCAAGCTGCCCTTGGTTTCTACCGCGCCACGCTTGGAGCCGGCTACAACGATCCGGCGTTGCAGTCAGCGCAAGATATGTCATCAACTATTCCGCCACAACCGCTCTTGTACATACATGGACGCACCGATGGTTGCATGGGCAGCGAAGTTGCCGAGTTTGCGGCAGCCGAACTCACGCCGAATGCCCGAGCAAGATTCATTGATGGTGCAGGCCACTTCATGCATCTTGAAAAGTCCGCCGAAGTCAACGACATCATCTTGTCGTTCCTCGCCGAGTAAACAACATGGCACTGCCCACACTTCCCGATGGTTTAGTTGTCATTGTTAAACGCGAATGCGAAACCTGTCGCATGGTTGTGCCAGTCATTGAACAACTCACAAATGGATCACTTCCGGTCACGGTCTACGTACAGGACGATCCAACATTCCCTGAATCTCTTGCACCAATTCATGACGCCGACCTTTCCATCAGTTGGCACTACGACATCGAAACAGTTCCAACTGTTTTGCGCATTGAAAGCGGTGTTGAAGTAGCGCGCACCGTCGGTTGGGTTCGCGACGAATGGGAGCGGGTCACAGAGCAATCAGGTCTTGGTCCAAGTCTCAGTGCATTTCGTCCGGGCTGTGGTTCATTGAGCGTCGACCCTGATTTAGTAGATGAATTACGAGTTCGTTTCGGTGCAACGACACTGTCCGCGCGACGAGTAGAAGTCGCCGAGGCCGAAGACGAGTTTGAAGCGATGTTTGATCGCGGTTGGACTGACGGACTTCCGGTCGTTCCACCAACCGAACAACGCGTGATGCGCATGCTCACCGGCACGACTCGCCAGCCAACGGATGTTGTTGCCATCGTTCCGCCCGATCTTGTTGAAATCACCATTGAAAAAGTGGCGATCAACGCAGTCATGGCTGGTTGCAAGCCCGAGTACTTACCGTGGGTGATCGCTGGACTTGAAGCAGTCTGCAATGACACCTTCAACATTCATGGTGTACTTGCCACCACGATGCCGGTTGGTCCGGTCATCGTGTGTAACGGTCCAGGCACTCGGGCGATTGGCATGAACAGCGGTATGAATGTTTTTGGTCAAGGCAATCGCGCCAATCTCACAATTGGCCGAGCGATTCAGTTGATCATTCGCAATGTTGGCGGTGGCCGTCCTGGTGAAGTCGATCGTGCCACACATGGCAACCCCGGAAAACTTTCGTTCTGTTTTGCCGAGGACGAAGTTGGATCACCCTGGACCACGCTCGCCGAAAGTCGCGGGCTCTCACGAACCACTGATGCAGTCACAGTTTTCCCGGGCGAAGGTCCACGATGTGTCGTTGATCAACTCGCGCGCGATCCCGAAAGCCTCACCAACACTTTTGCGGCATGCCTGCGAACACTGCACAATCCCAAATCAGTTTTGGCATTCGATGCGATCATCGTGATGGGACCCGAGCACGCGCGTGTGTATGCCGAAGCGGGCTGGGATCGCGAACGGGTCCTCGAAGAGATACACGCCCGCCTGCAGATACCGGGCAGCGAATTGATCCGTGGTGCCGGCGGAATCGCCGAAGGCGTCCCAGAGCGCCTGAACGGCATGACGTTGCCCAAATTTCGTCCTGGCGGCCTACTTCTTGTTCATGCAGGCGGAGGCGCTGGGCTTTTCTCTGCCATTATTGGTGGATGGGCCAACGGCGACGTTGGTAGCCAGCCAGTGACGAAAGAGGTGTTGCCATGACAATTTCTGGGACCAGTTCTATGAATCGTGTTGTGCTCGACCCAACCAACGAGCGCCGCGCCACTTCTGTTGAACGAGTTGGCCGACCAACATCACTCAAAGGCCTCACTGTTGGCTTGCTCGATATTTCCAAAGCTCGTGGCGACGTCTTTATTGATCGCCTTGAAGAGCGGCTTTCTGAGATGGGCGCTGACGTCAAGCGCTACAAGAAGCCCACATTCACCAAGCCGGCGCCGGTTGATCTGCGACATGAAATTTCTATCAATTGCCAAGTGGTGATTGAAGCACTTGCCGATTGAGGCAGTTGCACGTCGTGCAGTGTGCACGACATCGTCGATCTAGAACGTCGGGGCATTCCTGGCGTGTTTGTTGCATCATCTGAATTCATTTCAGCCGCCGATGCTCAATCACGGTCACTCGGATTTCCGGACGTTGCTCGTGTCTTCACGCCACATCCGATTCAAGATCGAACTGATGACGAAATGCGCGCGTACGCCGATGCGGCACTCGCCGAAATCGTTGCCGCGATCACTCGCGGTTAGGGCAACATCAGTTCGTCATTTTGACGAATGATGAGACCGTCGCTAATCAAGTCATTCACTAATCGCATCGCAATTTCTGCCGAGCGATCCATGATCTCTGGCACCGCATGTATTGGCACTGCGCATTCTCCGAGTTGTTTGATGAGACGACCTCGAGCTTGCCGATCTGATCCTGCAAACTTGGCTTGTGCAACACTGACTCCTGCCGACCCCACACTTGGATCAGTGCCGTTCCCACGCCATGAACATTGTTTGTTCAAAGGACACTCGTCGCACATAGGTTGAGGGCGACAGACCGTTGCACCCAAATCCATGAGTGCTTGATTCCATAACCACGCTTCACCTTGTGGAACCCAATCATCAGCAAGCTTTTGAGCATCACGAGCTTTCAAGGTTCGACCATGAAAACGTGCCAAGACTCGAGCAATATTTGTGTCGACAACTGCCGCATCGTCTTCAAATGCAAAAGCCAACAGTGCTCGCGCCGTGTATGGCCCAACACCCGGTAAAGCAAGTAACTCGTCAAGGGTGTTTGGCACCACGCCATTGTGTTGCGCCACAATGACACCGGCGGCAGCTTGCAAATTTTTTGCGCGTCGCGGGTAGCCGAGGCCTTGCCACATTCTCAGCACGTCACCTAGCGGCGCATCAGCACATTGTTGAGGAGTTGGAAATGCATCAATAAACATCTCCCACTTGGGGAGAGCGCGACTGACACCCGTCTGTTGCAACATGACTTCGCTCACCAGCACATGCCACGGATCGCGAGTATCACGCCACGGCAACTGGCGAAGACGTGGTGTGATCCAAGTAAAAATTGATTCGTGAAGACCCGATTGGTCAGTCACGGGTGAAATCTCTCAGGCTTCGCCCCATGCGGTTTCGCCGTTGTACGGACGTTCACGAGTGGGAGCGAACTCGCGCTTCCAGACCATGACGCGACGACGGAAGTAACACACTTCTTTTCCGTCTTGGTTGAAGCCCTTGGTTTCTACGGTCACAATTCCGCGATCATTCTTGGACTTGCTCTCTTGAATGTCGAGCACGCGCGTTTCGGCATGAATTGTGTCGCCGTGGAAAGTTGGGAACTTGTGCTGCAACGTTTCAACTTCAAGGTTTGCGATAGCCGCACCACTGACATCAGGAACGCTCATACCAAGCACCAATGAATACACCAAGTTGCCAACAACCACGTTGCGACCTTGCACACTCTTGGATGCAAACCAATCGTTGGTGTGCAACGGGTGATGGTTCATGGTGATCATGCAAAAGAGATGATCGTCATATTCAGTAATGGTCTTGCCGGGCCAGTGACGATAAACATCGCCGATGACGAAATCTTCTAGGCAACGGCCAAAGGGGCGCTCGTGAACTGTCATACCCCAAAACTAGTCGTGACTTTGCGGATTCTCAGTATTTTGAATTTCAGAGGCCTGAATTTGTTCGACAGAAGGCTTTGGCAATTGTCCCGTTCGTTCTTTTGCGGGGAATCGCTCAGAGAAATTGAGAATATCTTCATCGCCAGTTGCCATGGTTGCTACAACATCACGCATCGGCTCAAGTTTGTTGCGAGCAATTGACCATGGGCCGACTCGCAAAGATAGATAGCAGACGCCGCCAATCAAAATTGGTAGCCAATACTGCGCAATCCGATAAGAAACCACTCCAACGACAGCTGTCGCCCGCGACAAACCAAAACCAACCAGCACTGGCACATACGTACCTTCAACAATTCCAAGACCACCTGGGGTCAACGGAATCGCTGCCAAGACATTGGCGAGTCCGAAAGCAACGATCAGTCCATCTGGCGGCACCGAACCACCAAAGGCCCGCAAGAAGACCCACAATGCCGCCGCGTCAATCAGCCAGTTGGCAGAAGCCCAGAAAACTAACCGACGCAACAAGGCACGGTCGGCTGAAAGTTCTTGCATGCGACCACCAATATGTCGAACGGCTTCTCCGGCTCGATCTTCGTTGAGATGTAGGCGTCGAGCCACTGAGCGCAAAATTCGTTCGGATCGCCCTTGGCCTTCAATCAATCCAAAAATGATCGCGACTGCGATGCCCATCAAAATGATTCCGGCAATCGCCGCTGAGCCATACACCGGGTTCACACCGCGAAGTGGAATAGAAACAATAAGACCAGCCCACAAAATGAAGTTGAGCACAACAGCAGATGCCAAACCGGCCGTTGCGAGTGCAAAGCCGGCATCTGGTCCCGGGACACTCGATGCAACCATCAATCGATAACCAAGGGCTGAACCAGCAGCGCTTCCACCTGGCACCAGACTCGACAATGCGCGCGTCGACAACTGAATACGAAAGAGATGCAGTGCCGACATGTGATCACCAACTGGACCCAACGCCGCCCGAGTCATCAGTGAATAACAAAAGAGAGCTAGCAATTCAAGGAATAGACCCAAAACCAGCAATCCGGGCTTCACTTCGCTCAACTGATCGACGGCGTTACGCAATCCTGGAATGTTCAGAATCAAGAAATAGACAACAATCAAAGTGGCGAGCACTTTGAAAGCACGAGACAGGGCCCGACGCCGAGCGTGGTGGCGTGGATCAAGCATTTGGTGAGATCCTTCGGGTTGTACCGGGGTCCCCCCTGGGTCTCCCCCAACCACGTCAGACATACACCTTTTCTAGCATTTTTCGCAGGTCCTCACCGAGAACCCCCTCATTTCAGGCAACAGGAAAGGCTTCAATCAGGTCAAACAAATGGTTGTCGAGCGCGGGAGCAGTGTCTGCTGCCCATTTGCCAAGGTGCACCACGACCAAGTCGCGATCGGGCATCACAATGATTCTTTGACCTTCATAACCCTGAGCAGACATGCAACCAGTGATTGATTTCCATATCCACCACTGCAGTCCGTAACCGTGATCGCTGTCGGGGTCGATTGCATGTTGTACTCGTGCTGACTCGACCCACTCACGTGGAATGACTTGTTGTCCTTCCCATTGACCGCCACGCAGGTACAGGTAACCGAATTTGGCGAAATCACGCGCTGTTGCATAAACGTACGACGAACCGATGAAATTACCGCTGGGATCGCTCGTCGCTGTCGCCGAGGACATTCCTATCACGTCAAAAATTCGTTGCCTCAATAACTCGGCAACACTTCCTCCGCCGATGTATTGCCTCAGCAAACTACAAATGATGTTCGTAGTTCCCGACGAATACGACCACACTGTGCCTGGCTCATTCTTCAAAGGTCGCGAACGTGCGTATGTCGCGACATCTTCAGCGCCATCACCAAACAACATGTCAATGACATGTGAAACTGAATTCCCCGACTCATCGACAACATAATCTTCAACGAAGTCGAGCCCGTCGCGCATCTGCAAAAGATGACGAAGCGTGATCTTTCGACGCTCATCGCTGGCCCACTCAGCAATATCAACTGGCGCATCGATATCAATTCCGAGTTCGTCAATCACAATCGCAAGAACTGCCTGCGTCATGCTCTTGGCCATGCTCCACGAAATCAGTGTTGTGTCTTGATCAACTGGGCTACCTGGACCAAAAGCAGTGTCGGGCTGAACGCCATATCTTTCGGCGACAATCACACCGCGATGAACGACGAGTGTTGCTAGTGAGACGCCTTGGCCAGCCGGCGGGTTGACCCCATGATTAAACAATGCTGCCAATGCAGAATTCAACTGTGTTAGATCGACTGATGCATCAAGTGTCGTGTTCGGCCATTCATAAGTCGGCCAATTGACTCCATTGGGCTGAGTGCGAAATGGTGTTAATGAATTCATGATGTAATGATTTTCTTTGAGGTGATGTCGAGGTCAATCAATTTTCCTTCAACAACTGTGGCCGGACTTGAAGCAATGCGAACGGCTTCTTCAACCGATGTCGCCCGGTTGAGTAGTGCTCGATAATTCTCTTTCACGAAACCAGCCGCGATCATGTGATCAAACGCATCAAAAAGTGGCGCGTAGTAGCCAGTGCCATCAAGAAAAACCACGGGCTTTGAGATCAGTCCCAACTGATTCCAAGTGAGAATTTCAAACACTTCGTCAAAGGTGCCAAAGCCGCCGGGCAACACGATGAAACCAACCGCCAGTTCTTCCATCCGAGCTTTGCGCTCATGCATGGTGGCCACCATTTCGAGACTCGTCAAACCTTGGTGAGCAGTTTCAGCCTTCACTAAATGTTCCGGAATGATGCCATGAACTTGCCCGCCGTGATCAAGGACCGAATCGGCAACAAGCCCCATCAACCCCACTCGCCCGCCGCCGTAGACCAAACCCAGATTTTGGGTTGCCAATGCCTGACCAAGCGCTAACGCCTCGGCTGAAAATTCAGGGCCCTTGCCCGAACTCGATCCGCAATAAACACAGACATTTCTCGCTACTTCGCCCGCTGACATGTTCTAAGCCTGTCACATCAGGGGTCTCAAACTAGCCGTGACGCTTGACCACCTCACATGGGCACAAGTAGTCGGGTCTTGACTTCCACCTGACCGCCCATTCATAGGTAGCGTTTCGCCCATGAGTTCAACGTCTGTCACCCCCGATCTGCAGTCCGCCAACGAAATCATTGATTTGGCCTCACGAGCCGTTGGTAAAGGCTTGCGCCAACTCGTGGCAATTGGCGGTGCCGACAAGCACCAGGTCTTGGCGTACGACCTCGCTCACGCAGCCTCGGCGGTTGAAACAGCTCGTTCACTTCTTGACTACGGCGCTAAGGGCAACCACGAAGGCCTCATTACGTGTGCCTTCACCGCCGACATGGCTCACGAACTCATGACCAAGTTGATCGGTCGCGAAGCGCTCTGGGGACTCGACCTCAATCCGCTGGCCGCTGCTTCATCATTCATCGCGATCTATCGTGATCCCGAATTTGTTGCGTCACTTGCCGATGTTCAAGGACCGCGACATCTCGACAGCGACTTTGAAATGGTGCAAGACACTTTCCGCTCATTCTCTGACAAAGTCATTGCACCACGCGCCGAGCATGTTCACCGCTACAACGAAGATGTTCCCGAAGAGATCATTAGTGGTCTTGCCGAAATGGGAGCCTTCGGACTTTCAGTGCCAGTTGAGTACGGCGGTTTCTCTGAAGGTGGCGAAGGCGAATACCTTGCCATGGTTGTCGCAACCGAAGAACTCAGTCGTGGAAGTCTTGGCATCGGTGGTTCATTGATCACTCGCCCTGAAATTTTGACTCGCGCTTTGGTCAAGGGCGGCACCGAGGCTCAGAAAGAATACTGGTTGCCCAGACTCGCAAGCGCCGAAACCATGGTCGCTGTTGCTGTCACCGAACCCGACTACGGAAGTGACGTTGCCGGACTCAAGGTCACCGCAAATCCGGCCGTCGGCCCCGATGGTGAAGCCGGTTATGTCATCAATGGTGTGAAGACTTGGTGCACATTTGCTGGTCGCGCCGATGTGTTGATGTTGTTGGCCCGCACCGACCCCGATCGTTCAAAGACCCACCGTGGTTTGAGTTTGTTCATCGTGCCCAAGCCGCGCGGCGAAGCCCACGGATTTGAATTCACGCAGAATGTTCAGCCCGACGGCTCGACCGGAAAGATGGAAGGTCGACCGATCGACACCATTGGTTATCGCGGAATGCACTCATACGAAATTGCCCTTGAAAACTGGTGGGTACCCGCAAGTAATCTCATCGGCGAAGAAGGTGGACTTGGCAAAGGCTTCTATTACCAAATGGAAGGTTTTGAAAACGGTCGTTTGCAAACAGCAGCTCGAGCAGTTGGTCTCATGCAAGCGTCATACGAAGCCGCTTACGACTATGCCCACAACCGCAATGTCTTTGGTAACAACATCGCCGAGTACCAGTTGACGCAAGTGAAACTCGGCCGCATGGCAGTTCTCATTCAGGCTGGCCGACAGTTCGGCTATCAAGTTTCAAAGTTGATGGCCAAGGGCGAAGGTACGACTGAAGCCAGCATGGTCAAGGCGTACGTGTGCAAAGCCGCCGAATGGGTTGCCCGTGAAGCAATGCAGATTCATGGTGGTTATGGATACGCCGAAGAATATTCGGTGAGCCGTTTGTTTGTTGACGCTCGCGTGTTGTCAATCTTTGAAGGCGCCGACGAAACCTTGTGTCTCAAGGTCATCGCTCGCCGTCTGGTCGAAACGGCCTAATTTTCTGACGCAACATATTGGTGCAACATGACGGTGTAATCGTCAGTGTCACCAGACGGATTTTCATCCCACGTTGAATACACCGCGACTTCATTGAGTCCCGCGGCCAAAGCATCTCGTTGATAGTCGCGACGTAAATATGCGTTGGGTCGCGTTTCTAGTGAGAAGCCAGATATCAGAAATCCACCGTCATCCAAATGATCCACTAACGACTTGATGATCGCTCCTTGCGAACTTGGCGCACAAAACAACGGAATGTTTCCGGCCATCACGATGACATCAAACTTTGCGTCGAGTTGAAGTTCGGATAAGTCGGCGACATGCCAATCAATATGCGGCGCCTTAGTTGCCGCACGATCAATCATGTCGGGATCAAGATCTGCACCAACTGCATGATGGCCACGCTTCACCATCTCAATCGCTAAACGTCCGGTTCCGCAGCCAGCATCAAGCAGACGGACTTTACGTTCTCCGATGAGACGCTCAACGAAATCTGCTTCGCCATGAATTGAATCGCCGCGCGCCGCCATTGCATCCCAACGTTGGTCGTACTTAACAAGGTCGACCGTGCGGCGCCATTCAATCCATCGTTCAGAAACTCCAGAGCCCGGAACCTCACTCATGACAAAAGTTCGAGCAAAGATTTGACGCGATAAAAATCGGCACCAGCATGATCGTCATAGGGGTCAAGCAGAACAGGAACCAGTCCCGCATTACGTGCTCCGCCAATATCCATGGTGACCGAATCGCCTACGTACGCAATTCGTGAACGATCAAATTCTGTGAAAGCCGCTAAACCGAAATCGAAAATTCGTGCGTCTGGTTTTGACACACCAACGACATGGCTGTCAATCACAATACGAACCGGAACCCCCGTACCTTCGCCAACTTGGCAGACCGCCGACCGCGCCAAGATGTCTTCAATCTGTCCCGATGCGTTGCTCACGACTCCGATCGGCACATTTTGTTGGTGAAGTTGCCGCAAGGCTTCAACACTGTCTTCCAACGGCCAACGCCAGGTGTAGGCATTACGCGATTTCCCAAGAACTGTCGCCGCTTCAATCACATCATGACTCGGAACTCCGATGGTCTCGACATAAGCCACGTTGTACGAATCCCAGTCAGATTCACCCGAACCGGCTGCAGATTTTGCGGCCATCCCCCGGTAGTGGGCTCGGTGATACATCGCCAG
>JBIIMF010000106.1:0-4090 GCA_044338135.1 Ilumatobacteraceae bacterium
AACACCGTTCCGGCCAGCTGCTTTATTCCAACACGTGTGCAAGCAACTTTTGTTGGGAGCCTTTCGGCCTCAGATCGCCGTACCGCGCGCTTTGAGATCGTGCAAATGCGCGGCGGTTCACTAGATGGCTACTCGGCTAACAATTTGGTTGATGTGCAATACGAAGAAGATGTGCGGTATCTCGAACTTGAGCAGAGTTACATCGTGGCGGTTGGCATTGATCAATCGACTGGGGCGCTGTATTCAAAGATTCGTGACCCCGAACCGTTGTATGGCGGAAGTCAAGTAGTTGGAGTTAATTCGGGTGTGATCTGTCCCGAAGTTGAAGACGCAGTGCGCACCTTGACGATGGATGCACGTTCGGTTGAAAGCGGAGTGCTGGCTCCGCTCAAAGATGCCAAAGGCAAACTTGGTCGCGCTATTTTGTTGCCGTTCTTGTGGGTCTTTGGTGGGTTATTTGGGCTGGCAACAATTCGCGCATTCATCGTCATGGTTTACCGCACCGGCAAACGGTCATGGAGTGGTCAGTGATATGGAGCGGTCAGTAGTTACTGCGCGGCGCGAGCAGCAGTGGCTTTCGCACGCAAGTCTTTGACTGCGAATTCAAGACCTTCGGTGTAACGGAACAATGCAGTTCCGGCAATCAGCACGTTGGCTCCAGCCGCCGCCGCACCTTCGATTGTTGAAGGACCAATGCCACCGTCGACTTCGATATTGACTTGATCTGATAATCCGCGACGTTCAATGAGGGCTTTGAGCTCGCGAATCTTTGGTTCCATAGTCGAGATGTATGACTGGCCACCGAAGCCAGGGTTGACAGTCATGATCAGCACCATGTCAACGAGGTCGAGTACGTGTTCGATTTCGCTTACTGGCGTATGTGGATTCAGAGCCACCGCGGCATTGGCGCCCATTGAATTGATGTTGCCCAATGTGCGATGCAAGTGTGGGCAGGCTTCGGCATGAACAATGAGGCGACTGCATCCCGCATCGACGTAACGCTGAGCCAAAACATCGGGGGTCAACACCATTAAGTGAGCTTCGAAGGGCTTAGACGTGTATTTGCGGGCCGATGCAATGACATCTGGGCCAAAGGTGAGGTTTGGAACGAACTGTCCGTCCATGACGTCCCACTGGAACAGATCAACGCCCGCGGCATCGAGGGCTTCAACTTCGGCGCCCAACTTGGAAAAGTCGCAGGGCAAAACTGATGGGGAGATCATGATCGGCAAGGACACATCCACACGCTAGTCGGCTCTAGCCTGCGAGGAGTATGACAAAGCGACCGATCCGTAAATCTGGCTCGCGGCCACTACCCAATTTTGAGGTTCAAGTACGTATCGAAAAGGTTGTCGCCGAGGGGGACGGCTTTGGGCATTTGCAGGACGGCCGAGTCATCTTTGTTGAAGGCGGTTTACCGGGCGAACTCGTAGTTGCCAAGGTCGTGAAACAGTCGAAGGACTACGCCCGGGCGGTTGTCTCTGAGGTGCTTGAGTCAAGCGAGCAGCGAGTTGAACCACCGTGTGAATACGTCGCTCGAGGTTGCGGTGGTTGCGACCTGCAGCATGCATCAGTATCTCTGCAGCGCCAGATCAAAGTTGACATCGTGACCGAATCGCTCGTGCGCCTCGGCAAGATCGAAAATCCGCAGGTGCGACTTTTTGGAAGTGGCGAGTTGCCAGTGGTGGCGGCGCGTACGACTCTTCGCGTTGCAGCAACCAACGGGGGCGTGGGGTTTCGAAAGCGTCAAAGCCACGATGTTGTACGCGTGACGCATTGCCTTGTTGCGCATCCGTCATTAAATGACTTACTGCCCGATGTTCGTCTTGATGGTGCTGAAGAAGCAGTGCTGCGCATCGGCGTTGCATCGGGTGAACGAATGGTTTGGGCCGAACCACAAGATTCGGTTTCGGGATTCACCGCAGAAATTTTGACGAGCCGAAACTCATCTGTGCACGAGTTGATTGATCAGCACGAATTCGTTGTGTCAGCCGAGTCGTTCTTTCAGTCATCTCCGCAAGCAGCACAAGCTTTGGTTGATGCCACGAAGCGCGCGTTGGGCGAAAGTTCAACATGGGGCGACGGCGCTGTAGTTGACGCCTATTGCGGAGTCGGTCTCTTTGCGGCCACGGTGTTCCCGCGCGATCGTCACATCGTTGCCATTGAATCCAACCCGTCAGCGTGTGCGGATGCTCGCATCAACCTTGCCGAACGTGATGTTGAAGTTGTGCAGTCGCCTGTTGAAGAGTGGTCGCCGCAGCCGGCTGCAGTTGTCGTCGCCGACCCGGCTCGTGATGGGCTTCGGGCGGGCGGTGTTGATGTTTTGACGGCGACAAACGCACAAGTGATTGTTTTGATTTCGTGTGACCCGGCATCGCTTGGTCGAGATGCGCGTCTCTTGATCGCCAAGGGTTATCGATTGGATTACAGCGAGGTCTTAGATCTCTTTCCTCATACGCACCATGTTGAAGTTGTGAGTCGCTTTGTTCGAGATGAAAGTATGGAAGTCGTATGAAGCCCGTGTTATCTGCCGAAGTTGCTGCAGCAATTGCTGATGGTCGTCCAATCGTTGCAATGGAATCAACGATCTACTCGCATCTCGGGTTGCCTTCGCCGGCAAACCGCGAAGCGCTTGATCGTTGCAGTGCGGCGATTCGCGACGGCGGCTGTGTGCCCGCGGTAACCGCGATTCTCGATGGCGTCGTGCGACTAGGTCTGTCTGAAGCCGAACACGAACGCATTCTTGGTCCGGCTCGTAAAGTTGCCGAACGCGATATTGCAGTAGCCGTCGCGCAAAAGTGGGATTTCGGTGCAACCACAGTGTCGGCCGCTGTTTCTATTGCGGCAGCCGGGGGAGTCAGCGTTTTTGCAACTGGTGGCATTGGTGGTGTGCATCGTGGTGCAGAACTGACTGGTGATATCTCAGCCGATCTTGATGCAATCGCCAGTTATCCCGTTGTGACCGTCTCGGCGGGAGCAAAGGCATTCTTAGATTTGCCTCGAACGCTTGAATATTTCGAAACTATTGGTGTGCCGGTGCTCGGTTGGAAACATGAATGGTTTCCGGCGTTTTATACGCGTTCATCGGGTTTGAAGGTTCCGCACCAGGTGCAATCGGCTCGTGAAGTCGCCGACATTTTGCTGCACCGCTCACGAGCAAATACGGGCGTTTTGTTAACTGTGCCGATTCCGATCGAGGCCGAACTTGATGCAGCGCAACTTGATTCTGTTTTGGCACAAGCGTTAATCGATTGTGAAGCTGCCGAAATTCGCGGGGCCGCAGTGACGCCGTTTGTGCTGGGTCGAATTGGTCAAGCCACCGAGGGTCGAAGTGTTCCCGCAAATCTTGCGCTGGCCGAAAATAACGCACGAGTAGCGGCCGAAGTCGCCGTCGCCATCGCGGGTCGCTAGGTCTTTTGCACGGTTCGTTCGACGCGTTGCAGAAATTTCTCGCGTTGCGCAACTGTTGACGAATCAATGTTGAACAATCGAAGCCACGTTGTGCGACAACGTCGATGACAAATAGCTCGCAACGAGCGCGTCACAATCTTGCTTCCGTTATCTCGTACAACCAGCGAAGCCAATCGAGGTCCACCAAACGTGGTGATTCCTATCAACCGTCGCACATTGGTGAGTCCGGGCTGCAACTTCAGTGTTGCTGGGTCAACCGAAAACGCGATTCCCGGCAACATGGTTCGGTCAATCCAACCTTTCAATATTGCCGGCATCGAACTCCACCACGTCGGGTACACAAAGACAATCGTTGAGCATTCTTGAATGAGTCGAGTGTGTTCAATCACCATGGGGTCAATCGCTGGCTCTGAAGTCGGGTAGGCCACCAATTCGGCCCGAGTCAGAGCGGGGGAATAGTCGAGGCCGTAGAGGTCAATAACTGACACCGAGTGCTCACGATTGGCGAGCGTGGAGACCACTCGATCAACGATTGCATGGCTGAAAGAGTCGGGGTTGGGGTGGGCGAGGACAACGAGAACCTTCATGGCTTGTCCTCCCAGGAGCAGGGGGTGAATCCCTGAAATGAGCAGTCAATGGTGCACCCCCTGGGATTCGAACCCAGAACCAATGGATTAAG
>JBIIMF010000181.1:0-4085 GCA_044338135.1 Ilumatobacteraceae bacterium
ACGGCCCGGCGACTGTTGCGTTGCCGACCTTTTGGTCCATCAGGGTTTGATCCAGTTCCTGAAATCAAAAATCATCAACATGACGAGAATTGTTTAATCATCGACGGTTCGTCCATCAACACAGTCCACCCCACCGGAAGGGTTTCCTAACATGTTTCAAGCCGCCGCCTGGCTGATTAGCCAGTTCTACAACCTCACATCTGATTACTCGGCGGCCATCGCTCTGGTCGCTGTCGTCATCATGATGCTGATTTTCCCGTTGACCCTCAAGAGCACCAAGTCGATGCTTGAGATGCAGCGTGTGCAGCCTGAAATGAGGCGTTTGCAGAATCAGTATCGTAATGATCGCCAAAAACTCAACGAAGAAATGATGAAGCTCTATCAGGAGCACAAAGTCAATCCACTGGCCTCATGCTTGCCGTTGTTGGCGCAGATGCCCATCTTCTTGATCATGTTCCGCGTGTTGCACGGCTTGAGTAACAAGACGACCCTCCCCAATGGCAATGAAGTGATTCAGCCTGACTACATCAGTGAGACCAGCAAACTGTTTAAGAGCCTGAATAACAAATCTGAAATGATGTCCCTGGGCATTGACCTGTCACTGACACCCATCAAGGCCATTCAGGACAGCCCTGGTAAGGGCGTCATTTATGCCTTGCTGGTCATTGCATTGATGGGACTGTATTTCGTACAGCAACGCATGATCGCGAGTCGGACCGTCTCACCAGGCATGTCAGCCACGCAAGCAAAGATCATGCAGTATCTGCCGGTTGCCTTTGGAGTGTTCCAGTTTTTCTTCCCCGTTGGTCTCGTGGTGTACTACATCTCGCAGACTCTTGTGCGCATCGCTCAGCAGCAATACATCACTCGCCGCTTCTATAAGGGAGAACATTCACTCGGTCAGCAGGCTCAGGCTGCGAGTGCCAAAGCTCGTGAACTTTCAAAAGAAGAAGGTGCGCCTGAAGGATTTTTTGGTCAGATGAAGCACGACCTCAGCAGATCAAAGGAGCAGCCAAAGAATGCGTCCCAGTCAAAAGGTTCAAAGCCGAACCCCACGGTGAGTAAGCGAGTCACCCCTCCTAAGGGCGGGGCAACCCCAGCCAAAGGTAAGCCAACACCGCAGAACCGCCCGAAGCCGTCTGGTCAGTCTCGTCACCCCAAGCCGCCCCGCGGCTGATTCAACACCACTCTCACGTCAGATAAGAAAGCAGGAAATCCCATGGAATGGGTAGAAACAACAGGAAAGTCCATCGAAGAAGCCAAGAGCATTGCCCTCGATCAATTAGGAGTGGCCGATGAAGAAGCAGAATTTGAAATTTTAGAGGAGCCAAAAGCTGGTCTTTTTGGTCGCACCCGAGGTGAAGCTCGAGTGCGAGCACGAGTTAAGCCCCGCACCCCGCGAGCGAAAAATGATCGTCGCGAGCGTCGCCCCCGTCGTGAGGACGGCGCCAGCACCGGCGAACGCACCAGTCGTCCGAAGCAACCACGAAAGCAGGAAAAGACCATGACTGACAGTAAAGACAATGCCGAGCGCCCCCGTCGAGAACGCCCCGAAGGTCCCCCTGCTGATCCGGCCCAAGTTGCTGCCGAAGCCGAAAAGTTCCTGGTGGGACTCGCTGCGTCAATTGGTGCAACGGGCGAAACCGTGGTCAAGATTCAAGGCGACGACATCGAAGTTCAGTTGAACGGATCCGAACTAGGCCTTTTGGTGGGTCCTCGCGGCAGCACCTTGCAGGCAGTTCAAGACATCACTCGCGTGGTCAGCCAGCGTCGTATGGGCGATCACGACACGCGTTTGCGTATTGACATCGGTGGTTACCGAGCCAAGCGCAAAGAGGCTTTGAGCCGCTTTGTGACCCAAGTTGCTGATGAAGTCGTGGCCACTGGTTCGGCTCGTGCCCTCGAGGCCATGCCGTCCCCCGACCGCAAGATCGTGCACGACGCCTTGACTGGCCGTACCGATATCGTCACGCACTCCGAGGGCGAAGACCCCAATCGCCGTGTGGTGATTTCGCCGGCAACCCCGGCGGCTTCCGCCGAGTAGTCAACTGGGCGTAGGGTGGGGCCATGTCAATGGTTCCCTCGCTGAGCCCACACAATCGAGAGAAGTTGTTGGATGCGCTGGGCGATGCCCAGCGCATCGGCATGTTGGGGGACAGATCACTCAATGACGTGATTGATCACTCGCTGGCCTTTGTGGTCGCACTCCCCGAAACCGTCCGCACCGTGGTTGACCTTGGGTCAGGCGGCGGAGATCCTGGACTTGTCATTGCGGCGGCCCGACCCGAGATATTGACCACCTTGGTCGATCGGCGAGCCAAACGAACCGACCTCCTCACCCGACTCGTTGGACGAATGGGTTTTCAGTCCCATGTCGAAGTTCTAGAAATTGACGTCGCTCTTCTCCCACAGAGATTCCTTGGCCGAACCTGGGATGCTGTGACGAGTCGGGGTTTCGGTTCGCCGGCCTATACCGCCCAGCACGCCGCCCCACTGTTGTCCACGGATGGGTTATTGATCGTGAGCGAACCCCCTGGGTCGGACGGGGCCCGCTGGCGAGATCCTGAAGTGGAAGCCACGGGCCTGAAATGGCGAGAAGTCCTGCATGGCGTGGCGGTTCTTCAGAAATCCTGAATGTTCCACGTAGAACATCCAGTCCGAGCAAACCCCTCCCGGACCTCCCCCAACGAGGCCCCAAGCACCCAGCAATGTTCCACGTGGAACATTGACCGACACTGATTTGGGGCTATCCGCCCTGTTGCCACACCTGTACGGTACGATTTCGGTGTTCCTCCTCCTCGGAGAAACGTCATCTAACCCTTGTCAACCCCACATCCCGTGAGGTTGCCGCTGTGAGGAATACCCCCATGACCGACTCCCCCGAGATTCAGCACATTCGGCCCTTGCCACGCGTTATTGCTGTGGCAAACCAAAAAGGCGGCGTTGGTAAAACCACAACTTCGGTGAACCTGTCGGCATGCCTCGCCGAACTGGGATTCCGCACGCTGTTGATTGACCTCGATCCGCAGGGAAACGCCTCGTCGGGAGTGGGGATCGAAACCCGAGGGATTGAAAACTCAATCTACGACGTCCTCCTCAATGATATGGCCATCGGCGATTGTGTCGAGCCGGCCAATGTCAAGAACCTCTTTGTCGTTCCCGCCAACCTCGATCTCGCCGGTGCCGAAATTGAGCTCGTCAACGAAATGGCTCGTGAACACCGTCTCAAGCGGGCCATCGATCAAGAACTTGATGAATACGACTTCGTCATTATCGACTGCCCTCCCTCCCTCGGACTCTTGACCGTGAACGCTCTGGTGGCCGCCCGTGAAGTCCTGGTCCCGATCCAGTGTGAGTATTACGCCCTCGAGGGCCTCGGCCAGTTGTTGCGCAATGTCGACAAGGTCAAGAAGAACCTCAATCCCACACTCGAAGTCAGCACCATCTTGTGTGTGATGTACGACGCCCGCACCCAACTGTCGGTTGAAGTTGTCAAACAAGTCCGTGAACACTTTGGTGACAAAGTCTGCGCCACAATCATTCCGCGAAATGTTCGGTTGTCGGAGGCCCCCAGCCACCATCAGCCCATCAATGTGTACGATCCGACATCGAAAGGCTCGATCGCCTATCGAATGGTGGCCAAGGAGGTAGCTGGTGGCACGTCGCCCAGGACTCGGTAAAGGACTTGATGCACTGATTCCCTCGGGACTCAGCGATTCAGGAACCAATAGGGCGGCTCGAGGAGCCAGCTTGGTGGAGATCCCGGTCGGCGATCTGTCCCCCAACCCCAATCAACCGCGCGTACATTTTGACGAAGAGTCGCTGAGCGACCTGTCGGCATCAATTCGTGAAATCGGAGTTCTTCAGCCCTTGTTGGTTCGCCAATTGGCTGACGGCTCGTATCAACTCATTGCTGGTGAACGACGCTGGCGGGCTGCTCAGCGGGCGGGACTGACTACCGTTCCGGCGGTGGTGAAGACCACCGACGATATGTCATCGGTCGAACAGGCCTTAGTCGAAAACCTCCACCGTCAAGATTTGGCCCCACTTGAAGAGGCTGGCGCTTACCAGCAACTCATCGATGA
>JBIIMF010000030.1:0-13907 GCA_044338135.1 Ilumatobacteraceae bacterium
TAGTTCATGGCGGGAACACCCAAGACAGCACGACTCCATTCGGAAGATATTGCAGACGCTGCGCCGCCCAATATTCCGCCTTGACTGTTTCCGACAAAAACAGTTGCATCAGCTTTCAAGATGGGTGATCCATCGTCATTTTGGAAGGCTGGATGCGACACAAAGCCCAATGGACTGTTCGTCAGGCGTCCGAGCATCTGAAACGCGATGATCCCTTGCAACATTCGATCGGCTTGTTCGTTAAAACGACTCATGTCATTCAAAATGCCCGCCAGATTGGCTACGTCTTCAGTAGCCATTCCTAACCAGTCAACGGCACATGCACCAATCGTTCCCTGACCCGCAAAGGCTCCAAAGAAATCAACTTGACTGCGTGACCCCAGCAATCCATGTCCATACAACAAAGCTGGAACTGGAGTTGATACTTCATTAGGGATCACACAACGAAACGCCGCGTCATACATTGGATGCTCGGGATTAAGTGCTGGGTTCCCTGCCGAATCAAACAGCAGTTTTCCACCAGGCGAGCCATCATTATCAAGGAAGTTCGGAATCTCTAAGGTTCCCTCAATTGTTTGAGCGTCTCCCGGCGTCACAGTGTCAACTGTGAATTTTGGGGCTCCATCACCGATCTGTTCATACGCCACTGAACGCTCAAAGAGCAAACGACTAGATAACGATTCTTCACTTGCAACCGTAAAACTCCATTGTTGCTTGTTCGCATCAATATCAACTGATTCACCTTGGCCAGTGACAAGTTCACCAATCGTTACCTGGTATGTATGACCTTCGGTCAGTGCCACTGCTGGACGAAGAGTGACCAAACCCGAAGGTTCGTCTAACTCGCCCCAGAAAGGCCAATCAGTGTCCGAGTCGATATCACGCAAGGAAATCGGATTTGAACTAGATGATGAATTAGGCAACGAGTCCTCAATAGCAGTTGAGTTCGGAACGCCACTTTTTACTAAGTCCACATCAGGCGCAGCAAAAACAATGACTGAGTTTGGCGAGAATCCATCACCACGATTTTGATCAGTAACGTCAAGTGCAACACCATCCACATTGATTGGAGTTGCGTCACTCGGGATCGCCAAACGACGTCCAGTTGGCGTACTGAAATCGGGCACCGTTAAGCGATTGTCCGGCCATGGCAACAAGCAGGTCAATACACCGGGCTGTTCGCATGTCGGTTGAGCCAAGTCTGCACCATCAACCGCAGTTCCTGGGGAACTGTCTGTCGTTGCGGCACTTGAATCGGAGTTCGTGGCATTCGAACAGGCCACCAATGACCCAATGAGTCCCAACACGAGAAGTGACCGAGTTGCTTTTTGACCAAAGTTTCGTTCTCTACGCATGCCTAACAATGCCATGTTCCACGACATGGGGCGATCAATCCGTTATGATCGTACGCATGTTCGTACCGAGCGACCCCACGACGACCAAGAATGCGGTCCATCGGGTTCTCGGAATCGACCCTGGTCTGACCCGTTGCGGATATGCCGTGATCGACGCCCAGGGTCCACAATCGGTTACCGCTGTTTCGCTCGGGGTCTTACGCACCCCACCCACCATGCCGTTACCCGAGCGCCTCGCAAGCCTGCATAGCGACATCAGTGACTTATTACGCGAATTTGAACCCCAGACCGTGGTCGTTGAGCAGTTGTTCTTTCAGGTCAATGTTCGAACGGCCATGAGCGTCGGTCAAGCCAGCGGACTTGCTTTGGCTCTGGCATCAGCTGCCGGTTGCACGGTGGTTCAATACACACCGAATCAAGTCAAAGAAACAGTGACTGGTTGGGGAGGCGCCGACAAGTTGCAGGTGCAGCGAATGGTGCAAGTTCGACTTGGTCTGAACTCGTTGCCGCAACCAGCAGACGCCGCTGATGCTGCAGCTTTGGCACTGTGTCATCTTGCCGTGGCCCCCATGCATCAAAAACTGATTGCCGCTGGTGCCGAATCAATTCATGGTCGCGCCCGAAGCCGAAAGACGGCCTGATATGCCTGATATGCCTGATATGAATGTGCGTCTGACATGATCGGTTCATTGCGCGGAACAGTTCTCGAACGCCACGGCGAAGGAACAACGCTGATTGAAGTCGGCGGTGTGGGATATCTCGTCACTGTCACGCCGCGCACCTTGGCCGAACTCGAACCAACTTCGCCTGCTTTTTTGTACATTCATCATCACATTCGTGAAGATGCTCAAACCTTATTCGGATTCTTAACTCGTGATGAAAAGAATACTTTTCAGATTCTTTTGGCGACTCATGGTGTCGGACCATCGTTAGCAATGGCCGTACTCGGAACTTTGTCGCCCGTCGCACTCTTTGAAGTTGTTGCGTCATCAGATTTGGCAGCACTCACGATGGTGCCTGGTGTTGGCAAGAAGACGGCTGAGCGATTGCTCATTGAGCTGAAGAACCGCTTGTCGTTACCGGTTCTCGACAATCATGAACCATCTAGCGGTGGACGAACCAGTGTGATATCAGATGTTCGCGAGGCACTACTAGGACTCGGATACAACGAATCTGAAATCCGCGAGGTTCTACGTGACGTTTCAATTGAAGATGGAGCAGAGCGTCTTTTGCGCGATGCGTTACAAGCTTTAGGGGCTCGCCGTGCGGGATGAATTTCTGGATCCACAAATTCAAGACGTCGTCGAAGAATCTGACGAATCAGGTTTACGACCAAAGCATCTCGAAGAGTTCATCGGGCAACGTGAACTTAAAGAGAAGTTAGGCATCGTTCTCGAAGCCGCTCGCCGTCGCGGCGAAGCCGCCGACCATTTACTTTTTGCAGGCCCGCCAGGTTTAGGTAAGACAACACTGTCAAGCATCATCGCCGCAGAGATGGGCGTTCGTCTACACATCACGTCTGGTCCAGCACTCGAGCGTGCTGGCGATCTTGCAGCGATTTTGACCAAACTCGAACCATCGGATGTCCTCTTTATTGACGAAATACATCGTCTCAGCCGAGTCGTTGAAGAAATTTTGTATCCAGCAATGGAAGACTTCAAACTCGACATCGTTGTCGGCAAAGGACCAGCCGCGTCAAGCATTCGTTTGGCATTACCGAAATTCACTCTGGTCGGCGCAACGACACGCACTGGCATGATCACGGGACCGCTACGTGATCGTTTCGGATTAGTCGCGCGTCTCGACTATTACGACGATGATGAACTTCATGCCATTGTGCGTCGTGCTGCCGGAATTCTTGACGTGTCGATTGACGAAGAAGGTTCGCACCAAATCGCTCGACGCAGTCGTGGTACGCCACGAATTGCGAACCGTTTATTACGACGTGTACGCGACTTTGCTGAGGTACGTGGAGATGGCAAAATCACCGGCGCCATCGCCGACGAAGGTCTCGCAGTGTTCGGAGTCGATCATCGCGGTCTTGACAAAGTCGACCGATCAATTTTGACATCGCTCTGTCAACAGTTCAATGGGGGACCAGTCGGACTCTCAACTTTGGCCATTGGTATTGGCGAGCAACCCGAAACCGTCGAAGACGTCTATGAACCTTTCTTGATCCAACAGGGTCTCATCGCTCGTACACCGCGCGGCCGAGTCGCGATGCCGGCCGCATGGGAACATATTGGCTTAACCGCACCTCAACAAGTTCCCGGTTTATTCTCCTAGGATTCTTCGGGTGCAACTTTCTCAATTTGGTTACGACCTTCCCCAAGATCGCATTGCACAAGTACCCGCCGAGCCCCGAGATCATGCTCAACTTCTTGTCGATCTAGGTCGTCATCGTGGTGCTACATCAATCGAACATCGACATGTATTCAACCTCCCTGAATATCTTCAACCTGGAGACTTGCTGGTCGTCAATGACACCAGAGTCATTCCTGGTCGACTTCGACTCAAACGAGCGAGTGGAGGCAACGTAGAAGTTCTGCTCCTCGATTCTCTGACTCCCGATTCTCGACGCTGGTCAGCGCTCGTGAAACCTGGCGGAAAACTCAAGGATGGCGAGATTCTGCATCATGTTGAATCAGCGAGTGAATGCATCTTTCACGGCCGTCTCGACAGCGGTGATTCTTTTGAAATTGAATTGTGCTTCAACGACGATGCGCTGAGCTTTCTTGATCGCATCGGCGAGATTCCCTTGCCTCCATACATTACTTCTTCACTTCCCGATTCTGATCGTTATCAAACTGTGTACTCACGTCGTCCAGCATCGGCTGCCGCTCCGACAGCAGGCCTGCATTTCACGCCTGATTTGTTGCGAAAAATCGGCGAGATGGGCGTTGAACTTGCTCGAGTCGAGTTAGTTGTCGGTCTTGATACTTTCCAACCAATACAGACCGACAATCCTCTTGATCACAAAATGCATACCGAGTACTACGCAGTCAACGAAGAGGTCATGACTCAGGTTCGCTCTGCCGAGAGAGTTGTTGCAGTTGGCACCACCGCTGTTCGGGCCCTCGAAAGTGCGGCAGCACGAGACGAACTTTCTGGTCGTACAGACCTCTTCATTCATCGTGGATTCAATTGGCAATGTGTCGATCTCATGATGACCAATTTTCATTTACCTAAAACCACTCTGTTGTTGATGATTGATGCATTTATCGGTGATCGTTGGCGTGATATCTACGCGTCAGCTCTCGATAATGGCTACCGTTTCTTGTCGCTAGGCGACACCATGTTGCTCAATCGTCACGCCGAAGAGAGTTAAAGATGCACCCCGTCACATTGAATATCACCGCAACTGAAGGAGCGGCCCGCACTGGGGTTGCCACAACGGCCAACGGCTCATACCAGTTCCCAACTTTTATGCCCGTCGGCACTCGCGGTGCAATTAAGTATCTCAGTGCTTCTGACTACGAATCGTTAGGTGCCGAAATTGTTTTGGGCAATACCTATCACCTCATGTTGCGACCAGGAGCAGAGACCGTTGCGCACTTCGGGGGACTCGCAAAATTTGCGGGATGGCGTGGTCTCACACTCACCGACTCGGGTGGCTTTCAGGTTTTCTCGCTCAATCCAAAAGTTGACGATGATGGCGTGACGTTTAAATCAACGTACGACGGCAGTAGCCATCGATTTACTCCAGAGTCGGCCATTGCAACGCAAGAGCTACTCGGAGCCGACATTCAGATGGTGCTCGATGTATGCGCGCCACTCCCATCACCACAGTCGGTCATTCGACTAGCTCTTGAACGAACGTCAATGTGGGCTCAGCGCGCTCACACTGCGCATCAACGTTCCGATCAGGCATTGTTCGGCATTGTTCAAGGCGGAACTGATATTGCGATGCGGGCCGAAAGTGCGCAGCGCACAGTTGCAATCACAACTGGGGATCGCTCGGGTTTTGACGGATACGGAATCGGGGGCTTGTCAGTCGGAGAAACACGCGAAGAAATGATTCCGGCTTTAGCTTCGGCGATCGCTCACTTACCAACCAATCGCCCGAGATATTTGATGGGGGTCGGTGACCCAGCGTCGCTGATCGAAGCCGTGTGGCTCGGAGTCGATCAGTTTGACTGCGTCATGCAAACCAGAATTGGTCGTCACGGCACCGCTCTCACAAGCACCGGAAAACTGCATATCAAGAATCAACGTCATGCTTTAAGTGAAGAACCAATCGACGCGGCGTGTTCATGTGATGTTTGCCAACGTCACACTCGGGGCTACATCCGCCACCTGTTCCAAGTCAACGAGCCCACTGCGGCGCGTCTCTTGAGCCTGCACAATATTGCGTTCACACTCAATTTGATGACAGACATGCGAAATGCCATCAGCCAAGGTCGGCTCCACATTTTGCGTCAGGAAATTCTGGCAATTTGGGGGTAAACAACTGAAATGGTCCATTTTGGACCTCAGCGAGTCCCTCATTTGTCGCCATACGCACTAGAGTTCTACGGGATATTCAACCCGCGATCATAGGGAACTTCATGTTTACTCTTCACTCATTATCCTCTCTCTTAGCCGCCGATCCTGAAAACCAAAACAGTGGTGGAAGTTTCGTCGTCACTCTTTTGTTTATGGGAGCCATTGGTGCCGCCATGTACTTCTTGATGATTCGCCCACAACGCCGTCGTCTCAAAGAGACCCAAGAATTGCAGCGGGCAATCGGAGAAGGTGACGAGGTCATCACCAATGCCGGCATTTTTGGTTTTGTCAATGCAATTGACGGCGATGTTGTCTGGCTCGAAATCGCCGAAGGAACCGAGATTCGGGTTTCGCGCTCCTCTTTATTGCGCCGTATTAATCCCGCTGTCGAACCAGCAGGCGGATCAACCGTCGCTGATTCGACCGAACCCGACAGCGAGTGACCACTCCTGCCATGACGCGTCGTTTAGTTTTTTCACTCGTTGGTCTTTTAATCGTTGTATTCGGTTCTTTTGCCGGAAACCTCGTTGCTGGCAACGAACCTGTACTTGGACTCGACTTGCAAGGTGGCATTTCTATCACCCAAGAGCCGGTTGGCGCGTACGACTCAGTCAGCCTTGACCTTGCGGTCGAACGGATCCGTGAGCGAATTGACTCTCTTGGTGTCGCCGAGCCCGAAATTATTCGTCAGGGCGATGCGATCGTGGTCAACCTTCCTGGGGTCGATAATCAAGATGAAGCGTTGCGTTTGGTGCAAGTGACCGGAGCGGTTTTGCTTCGACCGGTGCTTCTGGCTCAACCAATTTCGCCGCTTGACACTTCAAGTACCACTATCGCCGATGACGCTTCGTCGACCACAATGACAGACGGACCATCAACGACTGCGGCAGACGGTTCATCAACGACCGTTCCAGTGACGACTCTTGCAGTCTCAACAACCGCGCCTGGCGGTCCTTCACGCCAACTCCCACAAGTAGCAACGTCAATTCCGACTGCCGACTCAACGACAGTTCCCGCAACGACCGATTCAACTTTGCCGACGTCAAGCACCGACGTACCTCTGGGAACTGACGCACCTGCTGATTCAGACGTGACGTCGCCCACACCGCCCGCCGAAATGGGCGACCCCTCCGATCCGTCAGCAACTGTCATTGTTCAGAACACCGATGGTTCTGAGATTTACCAACTCGGTCCCTCCTTCGCCACCGGTGAAGTGTTTAATAGCGATGCCCAGGCCGACATCATTTCCGGCGGTTGGGGAGTGCAAGTCACCCTCAAGAATGGTGCATCTGGCTCAGATCTTTGGAACATAGGCGCAGCGCAGTGTTTCGCCAAGTCGACCACATGTCCAACGGGTCGTATGGCCATTGTCCTTGACGGCGTCGTGCAATCGGCGCCAAGTGTGAATCAGCCGTCATTCACTGGTGGAGTCGACATCACCGGTAATTTCCAAGAATCTGAAGCTAAAGACCTCGCGCGAGTGCTCAAGAGTGGCGCGTTACCAGTGCGCCTTGAAGTTCAAGCAGTACAGATCGTGTCCCCAACACTGGGCGATGATTCACTCAACGCAGCGATTGTTTCTGGACTTATTGGCGTGCTTTTAGTGCTCTTATTCATGATGCTCTATTACCGACTACTCGCAGTCATCGTGGTCTTCGGTATCGCTATATCGGGCCTTGTTCAGTGGAACGTGATTTCACTTCTTTCAACCACGAACGGACTCGCTCTCAGTTTGTCTGGCATCGCCGGAATCATTGTCTCCGTCGGTGTCACCGTCGACTCGTACGTGGTGTTCTTCGAAAAGTTGAAAGACGAACTGAAGTCTGGTCGCACGTTGAAGAACTCTGCCGAACGCGGATTCAAGTCAGCTTGGCGGACGATTTTGGCTGCAGACATCGTGTCACTCATCGGTGCTTTCACCTTGTGGTCTCTCACGGTCGGCTCGGTTCGTGGTTTCGCCTTCTTCCTCGGACTATCAACTTTGTGCGACCTCATCATTGCCTGGTTCTTCACTCGACCGACCATGTTGATGATCGCCCGAACAAAGCGCTTCCAGCGCGGTCGACTCTTTGGTATTGATAACACCGTTAACGCAACTGGAGGTGCGGCATGAGCAACGAACTCGTCACTTCTCGTCGCGGATTTTTTGGCCGCTTGTACCACGGAGAAACTTCTTTTGACTTCGTCGGCAAGCGCAAAATCGGTTTTGCTATCTCGATTACCTTGATCGTGCTGACCTTGGGCTCGCTGTTTACTCGTGGCCTCAATTTGGGTATTGACTTTGAAGGTGGAGTGGCTTGGCAGGTGCCAACCAGCGAAACAATGGATGTTGAGGCCGCCCGCGCCGTCCTTGATGACAACGGCGTGTCAACCGAGAATGCCAAAGTACAGAACCTAACGAGTGGCACCACAACAACGATCCGCATCCAGGTCGGAGACCAAACCACCGAGGTTCGGGCAAAAGTACAATCCGATTTAGCCACCAAGGCCAATGTTGATATCAACGAAGTTTCGGTGAGTTCGGTGAGTTCGTCTTGGGGACGAGCGATTACTGAAAAGGCTGTGCGCGCCTTAATCGCCTTCATGGTTCTCGTTGGTCTTTACATCGCTTGGCGCTTTGAATGGCGTATGGCGTTTGCAGCAATTATTGCAATGTTGCATGACGTCTTGATCAGTGTTGGCATCTACTCATTAATTGGCTTTGAAGTCACTCCGGCAACGGTTGTCGCCTTCCTCACAATTTTGGGCTTCTCGTTGTATGACACGATCGTGGTGTTTGACAAGGTCAAGGACAACATCGAAAAATTCGGTCCATCGCGCACATCGATAGCCGACATCACCAATGTGTCGATGAACCAAGTTCTCATGCGTTCGTTGAATACTTCAGTTGCTGCAGTTCTTCCGGTTCTGTCGTTGCTCATTCTGGGTTCCGGAGTTTTGGGTGCAATCGCATTACGCGAATTCGCCATTGCCTTGTTGGTCGGCTTGATTACTGGTTCGTACTCGTCGATTTACATTGCGACACCGCTACTCTCAATTTTCAAAGAGCGGGAAAATCGCTACAAGAACCTCAAGGGGTCGCATGCAACTGGGCCCGAGCTGGCACATATGGTGATCTCGGGGGGAGCCACGGGAGCGAAGTCAGTTCGTCGTCAAAATGCTGAAGCAGAAGAGTCAACCTCGGTGGCTCGTACATCACCATCGTCCACGGCTTTGCTGACGCACCCGCCACGTCCCCGCAAGAAGCGTCGTCGTTCGCAGTGAGTACCGAATCAATGCAAGATCTCATTCGTTCAATTCCGGATTACCCGAATCCCGGTGTCACATTTCGTGATATCACGCCGCTCTTAGGCGATGGTCCGGCATTTAATGAAGCGATTACCAAAATCGCCGAGCGGTTTGTTGATGCGAATGTTCAGCGAGTCATCGGAGTCGAAGCTCGTGGCTTCATCCTTGGCGCACCAATTGCTGTTGCCCTCAATGCCGGGTTCGTTCCCGTGCGCAAGGCTGGCAAGTTGCCGTGGGCCGTGGTTCGCGAAGAATACGACCTTGAATACGGTTCGGACAAACTAGAAATTCACCGTGACGCCATTCATCCGGGCGAACGAATTTTGGTTGTTGACGATGTCCTTGCCACTGGAGGAACGGCTGCCGCAACTTGTCGTTTGGTGTCAGCACTTGGGGGAGACATCGTTGCCCTGGCAGTTTTGATTGAATTGCCGTTTCTTGAGGGCCGCGCCAAACTTGACGGGATCACCGTCGAATCACTCTTCTCATACTGAATCAGTAGCCTTCCCGGGGGCGCATAACCACCCGTTTGTCATGTCTTCCTGCGATACTTAGCCCATGGCAACGGTGACTCGTCTTCTCCCGTGGAGACGCCAGCACAGTTCACCAGATGACGAACTGGCTCTTGTCTTGCAGTCGTTCCGTCGGAGGCATCCGAAGGCATCGACGGCTTTGATGACTAGAGCCTTTGAGACGGCCCGCTCGGCCCATTCACAGCAGATCCGAAAAAGTGGTGAGGGTTATATCAACCACCCATTAGCCGTGGCGAAGATCGTCGCCGATATCGGACTTGACGAGACCACCGTGATCGCCGCCTTATTGCACGATGCAGTTGAAGATACCGAGATCACACTCGCCGATGTTGAGCGTAATTTTGGATCTGAAGTAGCCGCAATCGTTGACGGCGTCACCAAACTCGACCGCATTCGCTTTGACTCAAAAGAAGAGCAGCAAGCAGCAACAATGCGCAAGATGTTGGTCGCGATGGCCAAAGACCTTCGAGTGCTCATTATCAAGTTGGCGGATCGACTGCATAACATGCGCACGATTGCCGCCATGCCTGTCGAAAAACAGCAGCGCATTGCCAGCGAAACCCTAGACATTTATGCGCCGCTGGCTCACCGACTCGGCATGCAAGGACTCAAACAACAGTTAGAAGACTTGGCATTTGCCTCAATGTATCCAAAACGCTACGCCGAACTCGACCATCTCGTGAGCAGCCGTAGCCCTGAACGCGATGTCTATCTCGCCAAAGCGATGTCTGATGTTCGTTCCAAATTGTCAGAGCTCAATATTGACGCCGATGTCACGGGACGAGGGAAGCATTTGTGGAGCATCTACGAGAAGATGATCCAGAAGGGTAAAGAGTTCGACGAAATTTTTGACATCATGGCGATTCGTGTTGTTGTTGACTCGGTCAAGGATTGTTACGCAGCTTTGGGATGTATCCACGGAACCTGGAAGCCAATAGTCGGTCGTTTTAAGGACTATGTGGCAATGCCTAAGTTCAATTTGTATCAAAGCTTGCATACCACCGTCATCGGCGCCGGTGGAAAACCGCTCGAAATTCAGATCCGTACTCGCGAAATGCATCAGCGCGCTGAATGGGGAGTCGCTGCCCACTGGGCGTATAAAGATGACAGCGAAATACCCGACATTGATTGGCTCAATCGAATCATTGACTGGCAGAGCGATATCGCCGACCCTGCCCAGTTCATGGAGAGTTTGAAGACTGATCTTGATCAGGACGAGATTTTTGTTTTCACTCCTAAAGGTCGCGTGATCGCGTTACCACTTGGATCGTGCCCAGTTGACTTCGCTTATTCTGTTCACACCGCAATCGGCAATGCGTGTATCGGAGCCCGAGTCAATGGTCGTCTCGTTCCGCTCACTCATCAATTGAAATCAGGCGATACCTGCGAAATATTCACCTCCAAGGTTGAGTCAGCAAGCCCGTCTCGTGAATGGCTTGAGTTTGTTGCTTCTCCCAAAGCTCGCCACAAAGTGAAGCAATGGTTCTCCCGCGAAAAGCGTGAAGACTTGATTGAGGCCGGCCGCGAAGATCTTTCAAAAGAACTACGTCGGGTTCGACTTCCCGTCAACCGAGTCATGGAAAGTTCGCACCTCACCGCCGAAATGGAGTCGCTGAACTATCAAGACCTTGACACCTTGCTCGCAGCTATCGGTGAAGGCCATGTTGAAGCCACCCAATTCGCGCAAAGAATTGCGGCCCGCTTTGAAGATTCAGACTCTGATGAACGACTACCCGCGTCGGTATTGCGTCCCGGTGATTTCCGTCGACGCGGCAATAACGTCGGAATCCATGTCGAAGGCTTTGATGATGTCCTTGTACGACTCTCGAAGTGCTGCACACCCGTCCCTGGCGACGAAATCATGGGATTCATCACGCGAGGTCGCGGAGTCAGTATCCATCGCTCCGACTGTGCCAACGCGGGAACCTTTGCCGATGATCAATCATCGCGCCTCGTGGACGTCGAATGGGATGGTTCATCAACTGGAACAGTGTTCCGAGCAAGCGTGGAAGTCGTTGCTCTAGACCGGTCACGCCTCTTACGGGATGTGGCGAACGAACTGTCCGAACAGCATGTCAATATCGTGGCGTGCAGTACCCATACTGGGGGAGACCGTGTCGCAAAAATGCGCTTCGAGTTTGAACTTGCTGACCCCGGTCATCTTGAAGCCGTCCTGCGAACAATTAAGAAGATCGACGGGGTCTACGACGCCTATCGCTCGGGAACCGGGCGCCCGCTTGACGAAGACGACGATTGACCATATTCTCCTGGTGATCGTGCCACACTGGCTCTAATCTCCCTGAGGCTGGTCCCAGCGAACGCTAGCCTGAGTATCCGTGCCCGAGTTCCAAACCAGTCCAGGGATGCGCGACATCCTTCCACCCGAATCTGCCCGTTGGCGGCAGTTCGTGGCTGCGTTCGCCCAAACCGTCACCGCTGCCGGATATGGACAGATCATTCCGCCTCTGCTTGAGGACATCGGAGTATTTCACCGAGTTGGCGAGGCTACCGACATCGTCACTAAAGAGATGTACGACTTCGTCGATAAGGGCGATCGCCACGTAGCACTACGACCCGAACAGACCGCCAGTGTCTGCCGGGCGTTTGTCCAACACCGACCAGCGACTCCTTGGAAGGTTTGGTACTCCGGACCGAACTTCCGATATGAACGCCCCCAGCGGGGCCGCTATCGCCAGTTTGATCAAGTCGGTATCGAAGTGCTCGGTGCCAATGATCCGTACCTTGACGTTGAAGTCATAGCGCTCGGTTGGAATTTTTTTCAGCGCTTGGGTTTACAACAAGTTCAGCTACATCTCAATAGTTTGGGCGAGCCTCAAGATCGACAAAATTTCGTCGTCGCATTGCAGACATACTTCACAGCAAACATTGAGCAACTCTCTGATGCCAGCAAAGTCACTCTTGCCAAGAATGCATTACGCGTACTTGATTCAAAACGTCCCGAAGACTTTGACACCATTGCCAAGGCCCCGAAGATTTCTGACTTCTATAGCGAGGCAGCCCGAACACATTTTGAAACTGTGTTATCGGGTCTCCGCACACTCAACATTCCATTCACAGTCAATGAGAAACTCGTGCGAGGTCTCGACTATTACCGGCATACCACATTCGAATTTGTCGGCGGCACACTTGACTCAGCTCAAAACGCAATTGGCGGCGGCGGACGCTACGACGGATTAGTCGAAGATCTTGGAGGCCCTGCTACCGCAGGTATCGGGTTTGCATTAGGCCTTGATCGCACCCTTCTTGCATGCGATGACGAGGGGGTGTTTGCTTCAATTCCTACCAACGTCGATGTTTATGTCGTCGATACCACCGGCGGAAACGAAGCACTTATCATCACACAGCAACTTCGTAACGCCGGAATCTCATGCGATCGATCGTTTGAGAATCGCAGCATGAAGAGCCAGATGAAGGCAGCCGACAAAAGTGGGGCGCTCATCGCCATCATCATTGGCTCCGATGAAGTTGAAGCCAATGCATTTGTCTTACGCCCACTCCGTGGCGAAGAGCAGCAATCAACGATTCCACGCAATGATTTAATTCCATCAATAACGAAAGCACTCTCATGACTATTTCAAAACGACAAACTTCAATGCGGACGCACATGTGCGGTGAAATCGGAACGAGTGACATTGCGCAGACAGTCACCGTATGTGGTTGGGTTGCCAAACGACGCGAGCACGGCGACAAATTGGCGTTCGTTGATCTCCGCGACCATTCAGGGATCGTTCAGTGCGTGATCGACAACGCTGTGGACGTACGTAGCGAATACGTCGTCAAGATCACAGGTGTCGTGCGCCCGCGACCAGACGGAACTGTCAATAGCAACTTGAGCACCGGCGAAGTCGAAATTGGCGAGTGTGTTGTTGAAGTTCTTCGCTCGGCCGAACCGCCGCCGTTCCCCGTTGATGCACGTGCCGATGACGTTGATGAGAATGTTCGCCTGCAGTACCGATACATCGATATCCGTCGTGAACGCATGCAGAAGAATCTTCGCACCCGCGCCAAGGTCAACTCGGCGGTTCGTACCGCCATGGAACTGCAAGGTTTCGTTGAAGTTGAGACGCCCATGTTGGTCCCCTCAACGCCTGAAGGTGCACGCGAGTTCTTGGTACCTTCGCGCAAAGAGCCCGGTTCTTTCTACGCTTTGCCCCAAAGTCCACAGTTGTTTAAACAACTACTGATGGTTGCAGGGATCGATCGTTACTACCAGATCGCCCGCTGT
>JBIIMF010000031.1:0-13859 GCA_044338135.1 Ilumatobacteraceae bacterium
TCTTCGGGCTCACGGGTGCGACCAAAAAGATGATTGTCGGCGGACTCTTCCCACTTGCGGAAGCGTGGGCAAGCGCGGGTGCAGGTGGTGCAACCCTTTTCGCCATGGATGCAGTTGTCGAGACCGAGTTCTTCTTCAATGTGGAAGGGCTTGTACTTGCCCTCTTCGTGTTCGTAACCGATCACGTCGTGCGGGCAGGTGACGACGCAGCCAGCGCAACCCGTGCACAGACCAGTGGTGATGACCTCTTCGTAGAGTTCTTTCCACTGGGCTGTCCAGCGTTCGGCTTTTGGCGGTGCAGACTCGGTAATTGTCATGGGTTTCAATCTACGCTGAGGACAGGTGGTCTCAGGTAGCCGAAGTGGCACTAATGACCACAGAATTTTGAGGAAAACCATGGGAATGATCGGCGAGCGCATACTCCGTACGGAGGACCCAGATTTAGTCACGGGTCGCGGAACCTTTATTGACAATCTGTCGTTACCTGGCGCCGGTCATGTGGTTTATGTGCGGTCAAGCGTGGCCCACGCGCGAATCATCAACATTGATACCAAGGCGGCCTCGTCGATGCCGGGGGTCTTGGGCGTCTTCACTTGTGCCGACCTGAACGCTGATGGTCTGAATTTTGTACCGATTGATATGCCACTTTTGCCTGCCGGTATTCGTCGCCCCGCGCTGGCTGATAGCACAGTGCGCTTCGTCGGTGAATTGATCGCGGCTGTTGTCGCCGAATCACGTGCTCAAGCGGTCGACGCAGCCGAACAGGTTTTTGTTGATTACGACGCGCTGCATGCGGTGGTCGACCCCGAAGAAGCACTCGCTGACGAAACCTTGTTGTTTCCCGATTTTGGAACCAACACCATTGTCAATCTTGAAGCTGGTCAAGCCGCCGACTTCTCACAGTGTGATGTGGTGGTGAGCCAACGAATCATCAATCAACGCATTGCACCGAGTCCGCTCGAGGGACGAGTCGCCGCGAGTCGATGGGAAGAAGCCGGTCCGGACGGTGTGAGTCGTCTGACGCATTGGCAGGCATGTCAAGGCGCTCATCCAATTCGCAATCAACTCTGCGCTTTTTATGGTTTGCCCGCTGAACAGATCCGTGTGATCACACCTGATGTGGGTGGTGGCTTTGGTGCGAAAGCATTCTTTTATCCCGAAGACATGTTGTTGCCATGGTTAGCCAAACGAGTGGGGCGCGCGGTGCGCTACACCGAGTCGCGCACCGAAAGTATGAACGGACTTGGACATGGTCGCGGCCAGATTCAAGACATTCGAATCGGTGGAACGCGGGATGGCAAAATCTTGGCGTACGACATGCAGGTCATCCAAGAAGCTGGTGCCTACGCACGCTTTGGTGCGTTCTTGCCTTTCATGACTGGCCGTATGTTGACCGGCACGTATCACATCCCGAATGCGTACATGTCGTCGCGTTCAGTTGTGACGAACACAGTCCCCACTTTGGCTTATCGCGGAGCTGGGCGTCCCGAGGCTGCAGCAGCAATTGAACGCGCCGTTGATTTATTCGCTGTTGAAATCGGCATGGATCCGGCGCGAGTTCGCGAAATCAATCTTGTTGCGAAAGATCAGTTTCCTTACACAAATGGCACAGGGACTACATACGACAGCGGCGATTATCCAGGCTCGCTACAACAACTGCTTGATGTTTCGCACTACGCGCAACTGCGCGATGAACAAAAGCAACGCCGAGAGAGCAATGACCGAGTTCAACTGGGTCTTGGGCTCGCTGTCTATGTTGAGATCACGGCAATGTCTGGTGGTTCAGAGTTTGGCTTTGTCGAAGTAACAACTAATGATGATGGCGAAGTACATGCCAAAGTCATCACAGGTACCACTCCCTATGGTCAGGGCCATCGCACGACATGGGCAATGTTGGTGAGTGATCGACTCGGTATCCCTTTTGAAAACATCACAGTGATTCATGGTGACACCGATGCTGTGAAGAGCGGCGAAATCACTGGCGGTTCTCGTTCGGTACAAATTGGTGGAACAAATGTGTGGCGCGCTGCTGGAGTAGTGGCCGATAAAGCTCGCCAGATTGCATCGCGACTTCTTGAAGCATCAGTTGACGATGTCGTTCTTGAAGACGGTCGTTTTCATGTGGCAGGAACACCCGCAGTGACGCGCACGTGGGCCGATGTCGTTGCAACTGCTCAGGCAATGGGGGAGCGTCTCGATGGTGAAGGAGACTTTGCGCAAGCATCAGGCACATTCCCGAGCGGCGCTCATCTTGCTGTAGTTGAAGTTGATATTGAAACTGGAAAAGTGAAACTGCGCGACATGTTTGCTGTTGACGATGCGGGACGAATCGTGAATACATTGCTCGCCGAAGGTCAAGTACACGGCGGACTTGCCCAAGGAATTGGTCAGGCCTTGTATGAAGAATTCATCTACGACGCTGACGGCAACCCGCTCACCGGAAACTTTGCCGACTACGGCTTCCCAAGTGCTGCTGAGGTTCCGAGTTTTGTCACCGTGCACATGGAATCACCATCACCGATGAATGATTTGGGTGCAAAGGGAATTGGTGAAAGTGGAACGATCGGCGCAACACCTGCGGTGCAAAACGCTGTTGTTGATGCACTGAGTCATCTTGGTGTGCGCCATATCGATATGCCGTGTACAGCAGAACGAGTATGGCGCGCACTCGAAGCAACTAAATAGCGTCGCTGCCTTCTTCGCCGGTACGAATACGAATGATGCGATCAACATTCGTTACCCAGATTTTTCCGTCACCGATCTTGCCAGTCGTTGCTGCGGCCTTGATGGCTTCAACAACACGGTCAACTTCTGAGTTATCAACAACGATCTCAAGGCGAACCTTAGGAACGAAATCGATTTTGTATTCGGCGCCGCGATAGGTCTCGGTATGGCCGCCCTGACGACCAAAACCGCGAACTTCGCTGACAGTAATTCCTTGGATGTTGGCGGCCTTCAGGGCGTCTTTAACGTCATCTAGTTTGAAGGGCTTCACGATGGCGGTGATGAGTTGCATAGAGATCAATCCTCTTGTCGTATCGAACGTGTTATGAGATGGATGAATAGTTACTGGGCGCCGTGGTAGGCAGTTTCGCCGTGTTCGGCTAGGTCGAGCCCGGTCGATTCTGTCTCAGGTGATACTCGCACACCAATGGTCTTTTTGAGTACCACCATGATGCCGTAGGTCAAGACGAAAGACCACACAATGGCTGCTCCGTTGGCAATTGCTTGCTCAACAAGTAGTCCGGCTCCGCCACCGTAGAAGATGCCTTCATCGAATGCACCCTCAAAGAATTCGGGGTTAGCGAAAAAGCCAATGAGTAGTGATCCAACGAGTCCACCAACAAAGTGAACGCCAACGACGTCAAGAGCGTCGTCGTAACCGAACTTGTTCTTGAGGCGCACTGCGTAGCAACAGATTGCTCCGGCAATGAGACCAATCAAAATCGGTGCTGGTCCAGAGACATAGCCAGCGCCAGGTGTAATGGCGACGAGGCCAGCCACTATTCCCGATGCAGCGCCGAGGTTTGTGGGGTGTCCGTCACGCAGCCATTCAATGATGATCCACGCCAGACCACCAGCGGCCCCGGCCAAGAAGGTATTCATAAATGCTTGAGCGGCTATGCCGTTAGCCTCAAGTGCTGAACCGGCGTTGAATCCAAACCAACCGAACCACAAGATTCCGGTGCCGATCATGACAAGCGGCATTGAGTGCGGGGGAGTCGGTGTCGTGCGACGCTTGCCGAGCACCATGACTGCTGCGAGTGCGGCGATTCCAGCGTTGACATGAATTGCGGTGCCGCCAGCGAAGTCAATTGATCCACGCTGACCTAACCAGCCTCCGTAGACCCATTTGAATATGGGCACGTAAACCAAGAGGAACCAGATGGGTACAAAGATCGCCCATGCGGAGAATTTCATTCGATCGGCAACAGCGCCAGAGATCAGTGCCGGTGTGATTGCGGCAAACATTCCGAGGAATGCGATTGTGGCTAATGACTTTCCGTCACCAGCTGCCGTGATGTCTTTCAAAAAGAACGAGTCAAAACCACCAATGAAACTGTTATCAAAAGGGGTTTGCGCAAGTGAGTAGCCAATGACGACCCACAAAATCGGGATGATGAGAACACAATAAAAGTTCATCATCAACATGTTCAGAACGTTTCGACTTCGGTCCATTCCTCCGTAGAAAAAGGCGAGGCCGGGAATCATGAAAAGTACGAGGGCTGCTGATATCAACACCCACGCCATATTGCCGCTGTCCATTGGTTCTCCTGATCGTTGTGTGATCTTGCGTCAACTCGGGGCATGAGTTGATGGGTGAACCGTACGAAACGCAGATTGCTCAATTGTTTCGGCAATGTAAAAGAAGTGTGCGGATAAAAAAGGATGTCCCCGAGCCAACAGCGAACTGTCAACTCGGGGACTGCCCCTGCCGGAGAGGAGAACCCTCTCCGTGATTGCCGCCAGCGAATAGGCCAGCAAGCTCTTGTCTTGCTTTCAACTAAATAGCGTCAGGGCCTTCTTCGCCGGTGCGGATACGAACGAGGCGCTCGACTGCCGAGACCCAGATCTTTCCGTCGCCGATTTTTCCGGTGTTTGCTGATGCTTTGATTGCTGCGATGACAGCATCGACACTGCTGTCATCAACCACGAGTTCAAGACGAACCTTGGGGACGAAGTCGATTTTGTATTCGGCTCCTCGGTAAGTCTCGCTGTGGCCGCCTTGACGACCAAAGCCTCTGACTTCACTAACGGTGATGCCCTGAACGCCGGCTGCCTTGAGGGCATCTTTCACGTCATCCAATTTGAAGGGCTTCACGATTGCGGTGATGAGTTTCATTTTGTTGTGTTCCTCTCTGGTTTCTCGTGGTCGACTTATCGCAAAACCATGTCATCGTTGACATAGCCAGGGACCCCGTGTTCATGACGGTCGAGGCCTTCAATTTCTTCGATTTCGTCAACTCGAAGTCCGATTGTTTTCTTCATAATGAAGAAGAGAATTCCTGTTGTTACGGCTACGAATGCTCCGATTGCAACGACGCCAATCAGTTGACTAACTAGTTGGTCAGTGCCGCCACCGTAAAAGAGACCCTTCTTGACGATCCCGTCGGCTTCTGTGGCCGAGAAAAGTCCCACTGCCAAAGTGCCGAATGCTCCGCACACTCCGTGGACACTAATTGCACCCACTGGGTCATCGATGCGCATGCGGTCCCAAAAGATGACCGAGTACACGACGAGGAGTCCGGCAATGGCTCCGATGATGACGGCGCCAAGTCCATTGACAACCCAACAGCCCGCAGTGACTCCAACCAGTCCGGCTAGCAGTCCATTACCGGCCATAGCGACGTCGGGTTTGCCGTTCTTGAGCCACGTCACCAACATTGCGATGACCGCACCGGCTGCAGCAGCAAGAGTTGTATTGACAGCAATCTTTCCGACCACCGGATCTGCTCCGAGCCATGAGCCAGGGTTGAATCCGTACCAGCCGACTAGGAGAATGAAGCAGCCAAGAATCGCAAATGCGATGTTGTGGCCGGGAATTGCGCGAACTTTTCCGTTCTCGTCGTATTTACCTTTGCGAGGTCCGAGTGCTGCTGCTCCCATAACTGCAGCGATACCGCCCGTCATGTGCACTAAGGCGCTTCCAGCGAAATCGTGGAAAGGTGTGTCGAGTTGGAACAACCAACCGCCGCCCCACTGCCAACGCACGACGATTGGGTAAATCACCGCTGAGATCACTGCGCTGTAAATGATGTACGACTTGAATTTTGTGCGTTCAGCCATTGCTCCCGAAACAATCGTTGCTGCGGTGGCGGCAAATGCAACTTGGAAAGTGAAGAAGACAAATTTGTCGAGTGTTCCGTAGCTGAAGACTCCATCACCAGCGAGGAACCATCCATCACCACCGATAAATCGACCCAGTCCGGTCATACTTCCGCCAAAGGCAATCGCGTATCCGACGGCAAAGAACAGCAATGCACCAATACAGAAGTCCATGAGATTTTTCATGAAGATGTTGGCCACATTTTTTGCTCGGGTTAGACCGGCTTCCACGAGAGCGAAGCCGGCTTGCATGAAAATGACTAACACTGCGGCGACGAGCACCCAGATGTTGTCGAGAGTTGCTTGTACCTGAGCAACGGGATCTATTTCTTCTGCACGAGCAATCGTCGGAATTGCTAAAGCTGTTCCAGTAGCAATGAACGATCCAAGCGCGAGACGTAGGGTTTTCTTACGCATAATTCTCCTTGGGGTTGGTTGAGTGAATATGCCTGACCCTGTCCACGCTGACTAGGACGATGACCAATATGGGTCACCTGGCAATGCCAAAACTAGGAGGTTGATGTTTCTCGAGTGTCCGTGAATTGTTACGGCAGTGTGAGCGATGTGTTCGGCAGGCCGTATGAGATGGACTTCGTTAGACGAGGTCGTTGACGGCTAGATCAAGAGCTACACGGTGATTTTCAGGAACCGTGAGCGCCGCGACAACATAAGCCGACAAAACAATGTATGCGTCTCCGACCAAAAGTTCAGCTGGGATAGAAGGATCTGGGCCGTGGACGGCATCTTTCATTGATTCGCTGAGCGACAAAATATGAATGATGTCATCGGTTGACTCGGGCATCATCAAGGTTGCAGTACCAATGGCCTCATGACCGTTGTCAAATAACGAGTCAATGAAACAAGCCAAGGCCACGATTTCAATGAGACCTACACGGTCAAGGGCGCGACTCAGCAATGGGTCAAGGCGTGGGTCATCAAGGTGCAACTTCAAAGCATGTAGCGAATGAAGATGGACGTTTAACCCTTGATCAGCAAAGTCCGGTTCGGCACGACGACGTTGCATTGCACTACCAATTTCGGGAATCCGCAACTCAACATTGTGACGATCAACAATGCGCCACCATTCGTCGGCATCGTTATTGAGAAGTTCTTCAATGAGATGTGACGTATCAACCGAAGTCCAAACCTCGACTGGAGCTGGTGTCGCTAGGTCATCTCGTTTTGCCAGTTTTAGGCGAATCAATGGTGGAGTGATCAGAGTCGTCACGAGGACCATCAGTAGAAGTGCGCCGTAGAGTTCGTCATCAAGAACTCCCTTTGATAGTCCAATCGATGCGAAGATGAGTCCCACTTCGCCGCGTGGCATCATTGCGATACCGATGAGCAACTTGTCGCCGCCAGAACGCCCAATGCCGAGCCCAGCAACCAGTTTTCCAATGATTGCCACAACGGTGAGCGACACCGCTAGAACCAGAACACTGGGTTGGAACATCGCTTCTAGATCGGCGTTAATTCCGATACTGGCGAAAAAGACTGGAATGAAAATATGCCCGAGTGGGTTGAGCCCTTCAGCAATGCGTTCATGTTGAGGACTTCGTCCGACCGCAAGACCCGCCATGAAGGCTCCAATGATGAAAGCAAGTTTTGCTTGATTGGCCAACAATGAAAAAGCCAACGTGAGCGCAAACGCGCTTGACACGATCGTTGTCGCCGATTTCGCCAGTCGGTCAATGCGCGTGAATAACCGAGGGATGACGTAGATCGCGAGCAAACCCGTGATGAGCAGAAAGCCGACTGCTAAACCGATGGTCTCAAGCACAACACCGGCACTTATTGAACCCTCGGTGACGACCTTGACGACCACAGTCAAAATGACGAGACCCAAAACATCGTCAGCGACCGCAGCGCCTAAAACGATACGCGATTCGCGCATCGCGAGGGCCCGCAAATCACCAAGCACACGAGCTGTAATGCCAACGCTGGTGGCAGTGAGGGCGGCGCCGATGAAGAGTGCAACTTTGGCGTCTTCGCCAAAAGATGCAGCAACGCCGAAGCCAGCAGCGAAGGGAACAGCGACACCGATGATCGCCACGACGAAGGCCGGCTTGCCAACCTTGGCCATTTCGCCGAGATCCATTTCGAGACCAACTTGAAAGAGCAACAAGATGACGCCGATTTCTCCGAGCAGTAGAACCATGTCGGCGACATCAAGATGCTTGATGGGATCAATCAGACCAAGAACACTTGGGCCGATAATGATGCCGGCCACGATTTCGCCGAGAACTGCCGGGATTTTGATTCGCTCGGCAAGTTCGGCGGCTAGACGCGCGGCAAGGATAATGACGAGCAAATTGCCCAAAATAAGGGCGAGGTCGTAACCCTCGGTAGACGCAGCAAGCAAATTCATCAGATCATGTTAGTTGTTGACAATGCTGAGAAGAGGATTGACAGTTAGGCGGCAATGAGCTGGTTGGCCCGCTCGAGGTTGTTGACATTAAGCATCCAGCCACGGCCACGAACAGTGCGGATCGACGAGGGTCCAAGCGCCTTGCGAATGGAGACCAAAAGTGAATCGCAACGGCGATCGTTGAGCTCGGCGATTCCGGCCAAACGTGACAACTCGCGGCGACTCACGACTCGGCCAGAACAGGTGATGAGGGCTCGAAGGACGGCTAATTCTTGGGGTGGCAACGGGGTCGCAGAAAGAGCACCAGCAGCATCAATGGTCGTTTCCATGTGGGCAACCCTAGAAATGGCGGATTTCCCCAATGTTTGACTTTTGTGAACGCCGTGTGAACCGTCCGGTGTCATAGTTCTATTTGTCATGCTTCGTGACGCATTTATTGTCGCTCGGGTTGGGGTCGGGCTGATGCCTGCGAGAGAATGAACAAATGGAACTGAATTACCCCGCCGACGCCGAAGCTTTCCGTGAAGAAATCCGTGAATGGTTGGTCGCCAATCTGCCTGCAGGTTGGGGAACTCCCGGATTTGAACTGACGGGCGAAGCCCGCAAGAAGTTCGTTGATGAATGGCCGTCGAAGTTGTTCGCTGGTGGCTGGATCTGTGCAACCTGGCCCAAGGAATACGGCGGCAAGGGTCTGACCACGATGCAAGGTGTTGTGTTGTCTGAAGAATTCGCTGCAATGAAGGCGCCTTTGCGGGCCGACTTCTTTGGTGACACTTTGGTCGGACCGACATTGTTGCAGTGGGGCACCGAAGAACAAAAGAAAGAGTTCTTGCCCAACATCATGAATGGCACCACGCGTTGGTGTCAGGGATTCAGCGAACCCAACTCGGGTTCCGACTTGGCATCACTTAAGACAACTGCTGTTCTCGATGGTGATGAGTGGATCATCAATGGTCAAAAAGTGTGGACCACTGGCGGACACCACGCCGACTATTGCTTCTTGCTCACCCGTACCGATCCCGATGCACCCAAGCACAAAGGTATTTCGTACCTTCTAGTGCCCATGCGTCAAGAAGGTGTTGAAGTTCGCGGCATTGTTCAGCCCGACGGAACCGCCGAGTTCTGTGAAGTCTTCTTCACCAATGCACGTTGCCCCAAGGACAATGTTGTTGGTGGCGCCAACAACGGTTGGAAGGTCACCAACTCAACCCTCGCATTCGAACGCGGTATGAGCGCAACGACTGGCTACCGTCGTTTTGAAGAGGAATACAAGATGATGGTGCGCGTTGCGACCGAAAATGGCACCATCGAACACGACGATATTCGTCAGCGTTTGATGCAGTACTACACCAAGATTCAGCTCTTGCGTATCAACGGTTTGCGTTCTTTGACCGCAACATTGAATAATTCAAAAGACTTTGGTGTGATGGCTCTTGGTGCATCAAACAAAATGTTCTGGTCAGAAATGCACAAGGCCGCAATGGAATTGGCGCTCGACATTTTTGGTGCCCAAGGCATGTTGGTTGATGCTGGTCCCGAGACTGGTTCGTGGCCCGGTGTTGCACGCGAAAAGCGCCGCGAGGGCTACCCCGTGAGCCCGATGATGTCGGCGTTCTTCTTCAGTCGCTCTGAAACAATTTGGGGCGGCACCAGCCAGATCCAGCGCAACATTGTTGGTGAACGAGTTCTGGGCTTGCCCAAGGAGCCGTCAGCCGGTTGAGCGAACGAATGGTGACTCCGCGGTTCTTATTGGTGACCGCGGCAACACTTGCTTATTACACGTGTGTCGGAATTCTGATTCCGACGTTGCCGGTTTTCATTAAGAACGGTCTCGGTAGCGGCGAAGCCATGATTGGCGCAGCCGGCGTTGTCTTTAGCGGCGCCGCAGTTTTGTTTCGACCATTGCTCACGTGGGTGGGTAATCGTTGGGGTCGTCGCACGATGATGGTGACGGGATCATTAGTGGCAGCAGTTGCCGCTCTCGGACTGACGGTTGTTGATGAGGCCTGGCAGATTTTGCCGTTACGCGCATTGATGGGTGTAGGTGAAGCCGCGCTCTTTGTTGGTGCAGCAATTTTGGTGGTTGAACTCAGTCCCGAAAATCGCAAAGCCGAAGCAGCGAGTTATTTGTCGGTTGCGGTCTTTGGCGGACTATCGGTTGGACCGATCATTGGCGAATTTGTCATGGGTGACGTTGCCGAATCAGCGCGCGGACTCAACGCCGGACACTTCAATGCAGTATTTGTTGTGACTGCAGGAGCAGCTGTGCTTGCAGCCTTGGTGTCGTTGAGTGCGCCGGCCTTTGTTGGTCAACGCCCCGCACGTATTCGCCGCAAAGTGTCGTGGTTTCACAAGCGTTCACTATTGCCTGGCGCGATCTTGGCTGTCGGTATGGCTGCGTGGACGGCCTTCACTTCTTTTGTTCCCACGTTTTCAAAATCAATCGGACTCAATGGTTCGGCGCAATTCTTTGCGCTCTACAGCATCCTGTGCTTGTTCTTGCGCTTGTTCGGAGCCAAGACCCCCGAACGTATTGGCCTTCACCGCAGTGTGGTGATGGCGATGTCATTCTTGTTGTGCGGCGTCACATCGGTTGCGGTTCTCGGCAATGAGTTTGGTATCTGGATGGGCACAATCTTCTTTGCGCTTGGTGTTTCGTTCTTCTATCCCTCGTTGTTGGCGATGGCTGTTGAAGGAAGCGACGAAAACGAGCGCGTTGAAATTGTCTCGAGCTTCACCAGTTTCTTTGAGATCGGTGGAGTGATCGGTGGCTTGGCCCTTGGTCTTGTCGGCGAATTGTTTGGCGAACGATCAACATTCGTTGGGGGAATGGTCTTCGCATCCCTTGGCTTGTTGCTGCTTGCGAGAACTCGTCAAAAGAGTTCACCAACTATTGCGGTTTAGTCCGCAGCTTTCTCTTGAGGACTTGGTGCACGACCTTTTAATTGGCGTCCCGGAACGAAGATAGCCACGATCAACGAAAGCACGACAATGGGTACTGCCGCACGAAAAACTGTCGTGACGGCATGCGCGAAAACTTCTAAAGCTTCTTCGCGCATAGGTGATTCAAGTTCTTTGATGTTGCGCGGTGCTTGAATCAATTCTTCATCAATTCGACCATTCAACTGTGCGTTAAAGATGGCTCCGTAGATTGCAAGACCAATCGCCCCACCAAGTTGCCGAACAAAGATGACAACTGACGATGCTGCACCCATCTCGTGCGGGTCAACTGCGTTTTGTACGGCAAGCGTGCTGGTGGGGAAGAGGGCGCCCATTCCGGCACCGATAAAGAATGACGCAGTCATTGCAAGGTAGAGATACGCATGGGTCGAACCTAAAAGTGACGCCATGATGAATCCGACTAAGGCCAGCGCTGCACCAACAGCGGGCCATATTTTGTAGGAGCCGGTTCTTGAGGTGATACGTCCGATGATGGTTGCGGCTCCAGCAACAGCAACTGCGAGCGGCACGAGCAACAGCCCTGAGTTCGTTGCTGAAACGCCAGTGACACCTTGTAAGTACAGGGGCATAAATGCATTGGCTCCGTAGAACACAGCGCCGACCAAAATCATCAGCGGCACAATGACCCGCACGACGTCGATCTTCATTAAGTGCAATGGAACGATGGGTTCTTCGGCTCGAATTTCCCAACGAAAGAATGCAATGCCGACGACGAGTGCCGTGGCGAAGAACGCGAGTGTTGGCACTGAGAACCAACCGTACGATCCGCCCGTCCATGACAGACCAAGAATCAAACATGACACTGAGACAACAAGCAGTGTTGCGCCGACATAATCAACTTTGCGTTGCAAAGGGGTGAAGGGCAATCGCAAGGCCTTATTGGTGATCATCAAGGCGATGATTCCGATGGGCAAGTTGACCAAGAAGATCCAGCGCCACGAGGTGTTGTCAACAATTGCGCCTCCGATCAGCGGGCCGAGCACGCTACTGATCGTGAAAACACTGGTGATGAAGCCAACGTACTTGCCACGTTCGCGCGGTGGAACGACGTCACCGATAATGGCGAACGAAAGTGAAAACAATCCGCCTCCGCCAATTCCTTGAATTCCGCGGGCGACTACTAGTTGCCACATCGACTGTGCGAGTCCGCACATCACTGAACCGACGATGAATGTCACGATGGCGATCTGGAATAAACGGCGTCGACCGTAGAGGTCGGAAAGTTTTCCAAACAGTGGTGTGGCGGTTGTGCTGGTGAGCATGTAGGCGGTACCGACCCAGGCGTAGTACTTGAGTCCGCCGAGTTCGCCAACGATGGTGGCAAGAGCGGTGTTGACGATGGTGCCGTCGAGTGCCGACAATCCCAAGCCGGCCATCACGCCCGCGAAGACCATATAGATCTGTCGCTGGGTGAGATTTCCTGCGTTGAGTTCGGTGGTGCCAGATTTGGCAGGTGTAGTTGACATCGTGACCTCTCTTACTTGTACGGTACAACGAAAGACCTTGCGGCGAGCGACCTCGGGGTGATGGGTTTTTGTCACGGGGTGACAAGATGAGCAGGTGCCGCCGACATCTCCAGCGTCCCCAACGGTCGTGACCAGTTCGAGTTACAAAAGCCCCGTTGGACGCCTCACTCTGGTGGCGTCTGATCGTGGTTTGCGGGCAATTTTGTGGCCCAATGACGATCCCCGTCGGGTGCCCGGAGCGGCAGATGCGAAAAAGGGAACAAACTCGGTGCTTGAAGCAACCGCCGCGCAACTTGATGAATACTTCGCTGGCAATCGACATGAGTTTGAACTGCCGCTCGACCCGCAAGGAACTGAGTTTCAACACAGTGTGTGGCAGGTGTTGAGATCAATCCCGTATGGCGAGACCATGAGCTATGGCGAACAAGCAACAGTTCTCGGTGACCCAAATAAAGCACGGGCCGTCGGCGCGGCGAACGGTCGAAACCCAATCAGCATTGTGGTGCCGTGTCATCGCGTCATCGGTGCCAATGGTTCGTTGACTGGCTTTGCTGGTGGCATGAAAGCCAAGAAGTTCTTGCTTGATCTTGAAAAGAAGAATGCACCGGCACGCTTGCCGATTCGCAAAGCCGATGAAGATCCGCGACTCGCTGAAATGTTTTCAAAAGGACTTACTGGCCCAAACGGTGAGCCGCTCAATATTTTCGGGGTGCTGGGCAATCATCCCGACATGTTGAAGCGTTGGTTGGTGTTTGCAACTCATGTTTTGTCAAAGAACACGTTGACAGCGCGTGATCGAGAACTATTAATTTTACGCACGGGTTGGAACTGTCGTTCGCGTTACGAATGGGGACAACACGTCGAGATTGCATTGCGATGCGACATCACAGACGCCGAAATCAAAGCGGTGAAGAAGGGTGCTTCGGCATCAACCTGGTCGCCGATTGACAAATTGCTTCTGACCGCAGCCGACGAATTACACAATGAATATGCGATTTCGGATGCAACGTGGCGCAATCTTGGCAAGCACTATTCAAACGAGCAGATTCTTGACCTCATCGCGACAGTTGGCAACTATCACTTAGTTGCGATGTTCTTGAACAGCACCAAAGTGCCCATTGACGCCGGCATTCCCGACGATCCAGATTTTCTCTAACGAAAGTTACTTGCGGCGAGCTTTGGCCATTTGCTCGCGACGACGGCGAGCTTCTTCTTGCTCGGCAGCCTTACGAGCCTTG
>JBIIMF010000057.1:0-7741 GCA_044338135.1 Ilumatobacteraceae bacterium
CTCATCAGAGGTAAACCGCTCAACCGGGATGTCATGGAATTTCGGGAACCCATCGGGAGGAGCAGTTCGGTCGAACTCATAATGCATTTCTGCGGTGAGGCGGGCGACAAGTTCGGGGGTCATAGCGGTATGGGCCTTGTCAGAATTCGCTGAGCAGGTCGCCAGATTGCAAGTCGTGGGCAGCAGCAAAAACGCGAGTAATCATGGCGTGCAACAAAGCCCGACCGCGATCGTTGCCAGGGTCGATGTCGCTCACCGCTACCTGTGACCATGCCTGGTGCAATAAGCAGTAGCGGTAGTCGCGCCAGCAGCGGTCCCATGAGTAGTTGGGGACTCCAGCGGCGATCAATCCGTCGTAATAGCGACGTACCAAGGTTTGCTCCCACTCGCGTCGATTTTCAATCGTGACGGATTGACCAAGAAAGTTGGCGACATCCCACATGCCGACATGGCGGGCGCTTAGTTGGAAGTCGAGAACTGTCACAACGCCTTCGCCCGCAGAACCACCAAACAAAAAGTTGTCGGCACGAAAGTCGGTATGCGAGAACGTTGCATTGCCCTGTTCGACCCACCAGTCGACCATGTCGGGATACTTGGGAGTGAGTTCGCGCATCCATTGCATCGTGTCGGCTTCAACATGCGGTGACCACGTTGCGATAAATGATTCAAGTTTTGGTTCAGCCATTTCGCGAGCAGCGCGATACAACGGATTGTTCATCGGCGGGAGCCATGAAAGCGACCACAACAATTCGTTGTCCCAAAAATGACTGTGCAATTTCACGGCTTGATCGAGAATCGCTGCGCTGTCATCAAAGTTTGCGCCAGCAACTTGATCAACCATTCGGGGGTTGGTGATTTCTTCTAAGAGAACGATGTACGGAGCACCTGCTGGATCGACGTCGGTGTAATAGCAAAACGGAACTCGCAGGTTGATCGATTGAGAGAACTGTTTGTAGAACGCTGATTCACGTTCATAGAAACCCATGGCCTGAGACATGAAAACATTGCCCGGAGCGGCCGCTTGACATTTGGCGATCATGCTCGGTGGCTGAGGGCCAGAAGAATTTGCGGCGTAACTCAGATGTAATCGAGTGACTTCGCCTAGTAGGCCAACACCTTCGCCTAAACGCTCGGCCCTCACATTGGTGATCGTTGCGACTGAACCGTCGAATGCTTGATTGAGCCAGGCAGCATCAATCGTGTCGGCTGTGAGCGGAATCTTTGGTTGACTCATGTCATTACCTCCAGTATTTGTCTAGCAGGCGAACCGTGTTTTTCGTTTAGCCCGCAAGTGATCCAGCGTCAACGGCAACCACTTCTCCGGTGATCCAGGCCGCCATATCTGAAGCCAAGAACAAGATCACTCGAGCAACGTCATCGGCTTGACCGGCCCGACCCAAAAGGGTCTGACTCATGCGGGTTCCCACGTCGAGGCCAGCAGCCTTGAGTGGAGCTAATTGATCTTGAACTCCTGGCGTGTTGATAGGGCCGGGAGCGACACCGACGACACGAATATTCTTGGAGGCAAATTCAAGGGCAAGACTCTTTGTCATTCCGACGACCGCATGTTTCGACATCACGTACGCGCTGATGCCCGGAGCGGCCCGAAAACCTGTCGTTGACGCAAGATTGACAATGACGCCACCGTTCATACGTCGCGCGGCCTCGCGGGCACACGCAAAATTGCCTCGAACATTGATCTGCATCAATCGATCGATGAAATCATCAGCAGCATCAATGGCTGGACCAGTGGTGGGGTAGATGCCCGCGTTATTGACCCAGATATCGAGACCACCAAGTTTTTCAACACACAAATCTGCAGCGGCAACAATGGTTGATGTCTCTCCAATATCAATGCGTGCGCTGAGTACCTGTCGTCCAGTTTGTTGTGCAACCGCAGATGCAGTCGCTGCTGCTCCGGCTTCATCAATATCGGTGACTAATACATCGGCTCCGGCTTCGGCGAGTCGCGCAACGGTTGCTGCGCCGATTCCCTTGGCTCCGCCAGTGACAACGGCTCGTTTGCCAGCAAGCGAAGTGAGATCGTTCAAGGTTCGTGATGAATAGTCAGGGATCATGGTTGCTCCTTACGCTGAGAAAACTACTGATTGTCAGTCTTGCCGATAGCAACGCGCCATCAAGCGTTGAAGAGATGATGCCTGAAGTTGAGCCCGCTCGAAAGCCGGGATCAGATCAAGGTCGTCGTCGATGATCTCGACGCTGATAGGGGCGGTGGGTGGCGTACATTCAAAGAACTGTTGGAGATCAAATTCGCCTGCACCGAGAAGCTCACGATTGTGGATGCAATCCTGAATGTAGTCGTCCATGCTTGGCGTCATTGTGCCATCATCAACTTGAACATTCTTGACGAGCGAGTAATCAAGATCTGCGAGCGACGACACGCCAGCACCGCGAAAAACATGCCATGTGTCAACGCAGAGGCCAACATTTGGATGCCCACTTCGGCGAACAAAATTCTGGGCAGTTGCAATGTCTGGAATCTTTGTTGGTGGCAAAAACTCAAGGGCGTAATGCACATCTGCGTCAGCAGTGCGTTCGGCTAAGGCACCAAGCCATTGCGCTGCAACATCAAGGTCAATGTCTTTGTTTGTACCAAAAGGGGCGATGACCTGAATGCGCTCTGCTCCGAATGTTCTGGCCACATGTTCAAAGTCAAGCGCTGACTTGTCGTCGAGTAGTCGCAGAGCTTCAAGTTCAAGAATGCGAATGTTGTGTTGAGACAGAACTTGCTTAAAGTCGTCGTCACTCGTTCCGTTAGCGCGCAGTTGTAAATATTCGCTCACTCCAAATCCGATGCCATCAAAGCCAGCGGCCGATGCGGCCGCTACTCGTTGGTCAAATTCGACGCCGCGCATGCTGTAGTACGCCAATATTGTTTGGCGTGAGCCGACGCCAGCGATGCCACCTGATCCAACCCCGTATGCATGATGTGCCACGTTTCCTCCTGCAAATCGATAATTAAACCCTACTTCGTAGCGTGATACCCTTGCGCTGTGTCAGCGGTTGGGGATCCAGTAGAAGTGGAGGCGCGTCAAGAGCGTTGTCCAGGGCCGAGCTATCGCGACATTGTTTCGCGCGATATTGGTGGGGTTCCGCCACAAATGCTTGAGAGCGAGTATGAGTTTCGTGGTGATGAGCCAATCGGCTTCGATCGTTACACGTCTGAGGAATTCTTGAAGTCAGAGTTCGAGCGAGTGTGGTCACGAACATGGCAGTGGGCGTGTCGCGAAGAACATATTCCCAACGAAGGTGACTTCCATGTCTACGACATAGGGGATCGGTCGATCCTGATTGTTCGTTCTCCGGACATGAAAATTCGTGCCTTCAATAACTTTTGTCTGCACAGAGGAACTCAACTCAAACCTTCAAACACAACGGGGAATGCCAATCGATTTACTTGTCCTTTTCATGGATGGGCGTGGTCGACCTCCGGAAAATTAGCGACGATTCCGTGTCGCTGGGATTTCCCCCATGTCAAAGACGAAGACTATGAGTTACCTGAGATCCAAGTTGACACCTGGGGTGGCTTTGTTTTCGTGAATTTTGATCCGCATGCTCAGTCACTGCATGAATATCTCGGGGTCATGACAAGGCACTTCACTGGCACATGGGATCTCTCACAGCGATACATCGAAATCCATGTTCGCAAGCGATTGCCCGCAAACTGGAAAGCAGCGATGGAGGCTTTTCTCGAGGCATATCACGTGTTTAAGACACACCCAGAAGCTCTTCGTGCCACTGGTGACGCAAACGCACAGTACGACGTATTTGGCGAGCATGTGTCGCGGTTTATGCACACATCTGGCTCACAGAGTCCCCACATTGCAGCACAACAAACAGAACAAGAGATTCTCAACTTTATGATTGGGCGCAAGTTTTCTGGGGGAGTCAATATCCCTCAGGTTCCAGAGGGTCACACTGCGCGCGACGTGTATGCGGCGTTTGTTCAGCAGCAGTTGAAAGAAAAATATGGCCATGATTTTTCAGACTTTAAAGTGAGCGAGACAATCGATTCGATCGAGTACTTCGTTTTTCCTAACGGTTTCTTTTTCCCCGGTGCACACAAGCCGATGGTGTATCGATTCCTTCCGCACCCAACCAATCCAGACGAGTGCACATTCGACTTGTTGTTCTTGCGGTTTCCCGCTGACGGTCAAGCCCCACCACCTCCCGCACAGCCCTACGACATTGACATTCATGAGAGTTACATGTCGGCGCCCGGTATCGACCAAGGCTTGGGCTATGTCTATGACCAAGACACCGACAATATGGCTGCCCAGACCCGTGGTTTCAAGGGCAGCATGAGAACATCGCAGGTCTCGGGCAATTACCAAGAGATTCGCGCGAGGCATCTGCATCAAACGGTCGATGCGTACCTCGCCCGACCTTGAAACCTGACGCCCTGAAATAGTTATGCCTATGAGGCAAGCAGTTATGAAGTCGCTTGTGTAAACCCGATATTCAAATGCTTGAGTGACCGTAGACAGAAATTTGGGTGATGACGAAAATCGTTCTCGCCATCGATAAACCACATCTCATCTACTCGATCAACAAGAGCGCGAAACCCAATGATGAGTTCACGGCGGGCGAGTGGTGCGCCCAAGCAGAAATGGGTTCCGAAACCGAACGATAAGTGGCTGCGTACATTGTCGCGGTTGAGATCCATATCGGCCGGACATTCAAATTGCTGCTCGTCGCGATTGGCTGCGGCGTAACGCACATTGATGACTGCTCCCGCAGGAATCGTGACGCCATGAAGTTCAACTTCTTGAGTCGTTGAGCGAAACAGTCCTTGCACGGGTCCTTCTAAGCGAAGCACTTCCTCGGCAAGAAGGGGAACATATTTGTCGGGATCAGACTTGAGAAGCGCCCATTGCTCAGGATTCGCAATTAATAGTCGAACGCCTTCAGACAGCGCGTTAGTTGTTGTCTCTGATCCACCCACAAATGTGTCGGCCATCATTTCGGCGTGCAGTTCATTGTCAGTGAGTGTGCGTCCCCATTCGGGAATGACGGTGTTGACCAAATCACTCAACAAAGTGTTGTCCGGTTGCTGACGTAGTCGTTCAAAGATTGGTTGGAAATAGTGCTGGGCTTCAATCTCTTGCTCGGTCGACCAAAAAGCTTCGTCGTCAGATTGCATCATCCCGAGACGTTGCACCCAGGCATCAGTCCAGGCCTTGATCTGCCACATGTCTTCATCACGGGCGCCCATTTGTCGCCCAATGACAATGAGTGGCAACGGAATCGCAAATGATCGAACCCAATCGCATGTGCCATTTTCTATAAAGCCATCAATCAGTTGATGGGCAAGTACTTCAATGAACGGATCCATCTCTTTGATCTTCGATGGACGAAAAGCATGATTGAAGAGACCGCGCATTTCGCGATGTTCGGGATCGTCGCGAGCAGCCAAAGTGGCTCCGGGCACCCAGCCATCTTGTTCATACATGGCCTTGATTTTTGCCGACCGTGGATCAACGCGGCCTCGGTGGCGAGCACTGGTGAAGCGTTCAGTGTCACTCAGCACCATTCGCACATCTTCATAGCGCGTGATGACGTACATACCTGTTGCATTGTCACGCCACACGGGTGCTTCGGTGCGGAGTTTTCCGTAGGCGTCGTAGGGGCAGTCAGAAATATCTGGGTCGAGCAACGTCATTTTCGTGAGATCAAGATCAGAACTCATATGCCTCATCTTGGCGCAAATAGCTCGGCTGCAAATCAGCGGAAGGCTGGCGTCCTGCTATCTGGCATCGTTCAACGGCTTCTGGCTGGGCTAGAAATAATGGCTATGAGCGAACTCACTCCCGTCAATCTCGAACCAGTCAGTGTCGAAGACTATGTCAATATCCAGCGACTCATTAATCGGTACGCCGATGCGGTGATTCATCGCAACGGCGTGCAGTGGGGAAGTTGCTGGACCGATGATGCGGTCTGGGACTTGGGTGGAGGCCGATTGGTCGAAGGTAAAGAGGCGATTCTCAAACTGTGGTACGCCGCCATGGGCGGTATTTCTTCAGTCGTGCAAACCGTTCACAACGGCGATGCTTGGGTTGGAGCCTCGGCCAACGAAGCCACGGGTCGCTGGGCAATCAGCGAGCGGATGCGTCGAGCAAATGGCGATTCAGGCATTTTGCTCGCTCACTACGACGATGCTTACGCCAAGGTGAACGGCCAGTGGTTGTTCACACGTCGCTTCTTGCAGGTTCACTATGGCGGCCCTGCCGATCTCTCCGCGAACTTCACGAACGATAAAGAGCAATTGATCGCTCGTGGCATTGTTGCTGACGTCTGAGATCTCGTAGTTTCGTCTTATGCCTGTTTTCGCATCTGATCTTGCCCGTGAACGACCCGAAGAAATTGCGGTTCGTGATCCGAATCGATCCTTTACCTGGGCGCAGGTGGGTGACATCCTCAATCGCACCGCGAACAATGCTCTGGCAACTGATCTTGGTCAGAAGCGACGCGTCGCTGTATTTGCTGAGAACGCGGCAGAGACCGCATTTTCACATTTGGGATGCCTCTTAGGAAGCGCCTCAACGGTTCCGGTTAACTTTCACCTCACCGCCGAAGAAGCCGCCTATATCTTGGTTGACTCTGAGTCACGCATTTTGTTCGTCGGTCCAGAAACTCTTGAACGTGGCATTGAAGCCGCCAAGATTGCGCGGGCTGACGGTGCCGAACTAACGATTGTGGGCTGGGATGTATCGCACCCAGAAGTCATGGATTGGAATGACTGGCTGGCGCAAGGTGATCCAAGTCATCCTCCGCTTGATGTGAAGCCCCGAGCCAATCTGTTGTACACATCGGGGACGACTGGTCGTCCGAAGGGCACCGAGCTTCCGCCCACGATGTTTGCTGGTGGCTCAACCATGGGCGAACACCTTGAAGGTATGAAGTCGAATCGCTTCGCTGAATACGGAACTCACCTTGTTGTCGGTCCGATGTATCACACTGGTCCACTCAACGGAATGCGTTTACTCGTTCGCGGTGTACCAATGGTGATTCTCGCCAAGTTTGACGCTGAAAAAACCCTCGAAGCAATTGCTACTTATCAAACCGAAACCTCGGTGATGGTGCCGACACACTTTGTTCGATTGTTGGCATTGCCCGATGATGTGAAGGCAAAGTATGACGTGTCATCAATGAAGTTGGTCGCCCACACTGGGGCCTCTTGTCCAGTTGATATCAAGCGTTCAATGATCGATTGGTGGGGACTGATTTTCACTGATGCTTATGGTGCGACCGAAGTAGGCACGACGTGTCAAATTTCAAGTGCTGATTGGCTCGAGAACCCGGGTTCAGTCGGCCGACCTGTTCCGCCATTCTCGGTCATCGTGCTTGATGACGACGGTAATGAATTGCCGGCCAATACCGAAGGACGTTTGTTCTTTAAAGATTCGACGGGTCGCGGTGTGATCTATCCGAATGATGCCGAAAAGACCAAGGCCGCGAACATTGCGCCTGGCGTATTTACTCTCGGTGAAATCGGTTATGTCAATGATGGTGGCTTTGTGTACATCACCGATCGCTTTAGTGACATGGTTGTCTCTGGTGGAGTCAATATCTATCCAGCCGAAGCTGAACAAGTGTTGGTGCAACATCCCGATCTCTTAGACGTCGCTTGCATCGGAATTCCTCACGCCGAAATGGGTGAAGAGCTCAAGGCACTCGCGATTCCGCGCGACCTCAAGAATCCGCCAGACGCCAAAGAAGT
>JBIIMF010000032.1:0-13842 GCA_044338135.1 Ilumatobacteraceae bacterium
AAGCAGTGGAAGCTGGGCGAGGAAGTAAACAGCGCGAACGATTTTGGTTTCGTGATGGCCAAGGTGTGAATGGTGAACTGCCTCCAAATAATTGGAAAGCAGTTTTTGGTGGAGGTGCGTGGTCGCGTATTACCGAACCTGATGGAACGCCAGGGCAGTGGTACCTGCATACCTTCACACCGTGGCAACCCGACTTCAATTGGCTAAACGAAGATGTTGTCGATTACTTCGACCGTATGTTGCGCTTCTGGTTTGATCGAGGAGTTGATGGATTCAGAGTTGATGCAGTGACCGTTGTCGGAAAGCATCCTGATCTTCCTGATGCTCCGTTGATTGCGGGCGCTGTTGCCGAAACAGATGCATGGGCGTTTAACCCGTACACAGTCTTCTGGCCATCAGCCCATGACGCATGGCGTCATTGGCGCGAAGTGACCAATCAGTACGAACGAGATCATCCCGGTCGCGAGTTGGTGACAGTGTCAGAGGCGTACACACCAGGCAAACCAGATTTACTCTTGCGTTACGTAGAACCAGATCAGTTTCATCAGTCGTTCACTTTTGATTTGTTGTTGAGTCCTTGGAACGCGTTGAGTTTTCACAAGGCTGCGGCGCGTTCATATCAAGCACTGCATGATGCAGGCGCAACATTGACGTGGGCTCTCAACAATCATGACGCACATCGAGTAGTGACTCGTTATGGTCGTGCTGATGCCCACCTGATGTCATCGTGGACCGGAAGCAACTTGGTCAATAGCGATGCGCCAGTTGATCTTGAACTCGGTCATCGACGAGCCCGAGCTGCGGCCTTATTGATTTTGGGATTGCCAGGAGCCGCATACCTATATATGGGTGAAGAACTTGGGTTGCCTGAGGTCTTGGATATCCCAGATGCGGAGCGCCAAGATCCGATCTTCGCTCGAACCGAGGGTCGCGAAAAGGGGCGCGATGGATGTCGCGTTCCAATGCCATGGACCACTGACTCTGCGAGCCTCTCTGGATTTTCGACGTCGTCGTCTGTTAAAGCATGGATGCCGCAGCCCGAAGGTTGGGGATCGATGTCGGTTGAAATTCAAGAGCAACTCGCAGACTCGATGTTGCACTTGTACCGGCAGGCTCTTCAATTGCGCCCACATTTAGTTGATGAGGGTGAAGATATTGAGTTTGTGGGGGACGGTGCTGATGGACTGTTCTCATTTACGCGTGGCTCGTATGCGGTCGTTGTCAATACTTCGGCAGATTTTGTGGAAATCCCCGCGACGCTGGTTGCCAATCGTTCGGTCATTTTGGAATCGGTGAATGGAGCGATGACCAATCGTGACGGGTCAAAGTTGCTGGCGGGCAATACGGCAGTGTGGTTGGGGTAACTCACAGCGTTTAGAGTTGACGTATGGATGTCGTTTGGACCGACCTGCACCGTCATCAAAATCCGAAGATGGAAATCAATCTTGGGCAACCCATTCCGACGTATGAACGTCCTGATCGCGCCGAGACGATTCGTCAGCAATTAGAGACTGACTCGCGTTTCAATTTCATTGGCCTCAAAGAACATGGTCGCGCACCAATTGAAGCCGTGCATGCACTTGGCCTCATTGATTATCTCGAAAAAGCATGGCCTGAGATTCATGCAGCAACTGGTCGTTCTGAATTTGCGCCTGAAGCAATGCTGCATATCGGCTTACGCGAAGGTATGAGCGCGGCTCGTCCACCTCACGGTGCGGCGGCTGCATTTGGTTATTGGTGCTACGAAACAGCAACACCAATGGTTGAAGGAACTTATGTGGCGTCGCGTGCATCAGTTGATGTGGCTCTCACCGCTACCGAGAAAATTCTTGCTGGCGCACCTTCGGCGTATGGCTTGTGTCGTCCTCCCGGACACCACGCCGCGGCCAATGTGTTTGGTGGCTTTTGCTATTTCAATAATGCGGCCATCGTTGCGCATCATGTTGCGTCAACAACTGGTACCAAAGTGACAGTGCTTGATGTCGACTATCACCATGGCAACGGTACTCAACAGATTTTCTACGAACGCGATGATGTGCAGTTTGTTTCATTGCACGGAGATCCAGTTCGTGCGTATCCGTGGTTCATTGGTCACGAAGACGAAACTGGTGCTGGCAAGGGACGCGGTTACAACATCAACGTGACATTTGGTTCCGAAGCTGAAGATGATGAGTACGTTTCACGACTCGCTGGAGTGTGTGAACAGATTGCTTCTTTCGGTCCGTCAATGGTGATCGTGTCATTGGGCGTTGACACATATTGGAATGACCCAATTAGCGACTTGGCATTAACCACTGATGGTTATCGACGCTGCGGCGAAGTGGTGAAGCAACTCGGATTACCTACTTTGATTCTGCAAGAGGGTGGTTACGACATTGAGGCAATCGGTCGCAATGTCCACGCCTGGATCTCGCCCTTCGCCTAATCAACTATTGGGCGCGAAACCATGCCAGATTTGGCACTTTTGACGCCCAAGAATCAGTTTTCCAGCGGCAGTAACTGTTCGGCTGCAACCGCCAGATGATCGCACCATTCATTGGCAGATTTCGGCTCAACAATTGGCAGGACCACAAACTTTGAAATTCCTGCATCAACGAATTGCTTGATGAAATCTTGGAGAGCTGGCCAACCCTGAGGTACGAGTTGGTTGATGTCATCTAGATCGGGACGACGCGCCATCAACGCCTTAGCAACAGAGTCGGGGAGTGGTCCATGAGCGTACGGGATGAGTGCTCCGAAATGTTCAGGATCAATTTCACGTTCATGTTCGGCCGCAACCCGTTGAATCTCGATGCGACCACGTTCGGCGTCGGCCGGAGTTACGAAACTCGGAAGCCAACCATCGGCTAGTCGGCCAACACGCTTCAGTTCGCTCGGGGCAATACCACCGAGCCAGACATCGGGAGAACCGTTAAGCGGTTTAGGTTGAACTCGTAAATCGTCGTAGTTGAAGTAGGTGCCATGATGCGTGACGCTCGGTTGGGTCCAGCAGGCGCGAATGACTTCAAGTGCCTCATTAAATCGCTTCGCGCGTTCTTCGCGGACCACGCCAAATGCTTGTTGCTCGTGCGGATCGGCAACGCCTAGTCCGAAAGCTGGCAGTAGGCGACCATTTGATAATCGATCAAGAGTCGCAAGTTCTTTCGCAAGAATGACGGGGTTGCGACCTGGCAACACCATCACACTCATTCCAAATTTCAATTTGGTGGTACGTCCAGCAGCGAATGACATCGCCACAAGAGGATCTGGTGCTTCTCCACCAATTCGTTCGCTCAGCCACAGGCTGTCGAATTTGAGCGATTCAAGTGCATCAACAACTTGGGTAAAACCATCGTCGTTGAGATTAGTGCGAACGCCTAGGCCGTAACCAATACGTATTTTCATGAATTGGCAATCCGTTCAAGAATGTCGGCAGTTTCTTTGACCATCGACACGAATGGCGAGTGATCGGTATCAAGCGTTACTAGGTTGTTGCAAAGTTGCGACATGATCTTTTGATGTTCAGGATGTACTGCTTGATCTTGTGAGCACAACACATACGTTGATGAAATGGTGTCTCGCGGAGAGCCAGTGACTTCTTGTGTCATGGTCACCATGGGCTGTGGTGAGAGGCGGGCAATCGACGCCGCAATCACCTCGTCGTTGCAGCAACTGTAAAACGAATCTTTAGCAAACTCAGGATTGATGGTTGAATTTCCGTCAATGCCGACGATCATTGCACCGCCGAGTGCAGTGTCGTGGCGCGGTAATGCCATGAGTTGGGCCATCACACTTTGTCCGGCCTCGGGTGCAAACGCCGCGATGTACACGAGATGATTTATTGAAGGATCAGTTGATGCAGCTTGGCTAATGACCGCACCGCCGTAACTGTGGCCAGCGAGTACAACATTTTCAATACCACGTGATCGCAACGCTGCCAATGTGTCAACAACATGTTGGGCGTCACCGTGCATATCGCTGAGGGGAAGCGTGGAGGCACCATGGCCGGGTAAATCAATTGCGAGGCTCGGAACTCCTCGGCGATCAAGTTCTGCTTGTAGAGCACTAAAACACCAAGCACCATGCCAGGCGCCGTGCACCAGGACGACGTGGCGAACAGGAGTCATATGCCCATCGTGCCACAGACAACACCTCAAATGGGAAGGATGCGCCGAGTCCCCGTAACCTTGCTGGCATGTCAACTGCCGAATCAGCAACAAATAACGCCGCCAATCCTTTGAACGCTTTCCGCCTTGATGGTCGAGTCGCGATCGTGACCGGAGCCTCTTCAGGTCTTGGCGTGCAATTCGCCCGCACACTTCACGCCGTGGGGGCCACTGTCGTCTTAGCGGCGCGCCGCCTTGATCGCCTTGAAGCATTAGTCAAAGAACTTCCAGGTTCAATAGCGATTGCCGTCGACCTGAGTTTGGCTGAAGATCGCGAACGTTTAGTTGCCGAAACCGTTCGTCAAGTTGGCCCGCCACGAATTTTGGTCAACAACGCCGGGGTCGGCCACAAAGTTGCTGTCGAAGATGAAGATCTCGACACCTTCCGCACGGCTATGGAAATCAACGTCACGGCAATTTGGCATCTCTCAAAGTTGTGCGCTCCGTATATGAAAGAAGCGGGTAGCGGAAACATTGTCAATATCGCTTCAATCTTGGGACTTGTAGGTTCGGCGCCAATTAAACAGGCCCATTACTGCGCCTCAAAAGGTGCGGTCATTAACTTGACTCGCGAACTTGGTATGCAGTGGGCTCGTCGTGGTATTCGAGTGAATGCAATTTGCCCAGGTTGGTTCCCTTCAGAAATGACCCAAGGTATGGATGACGAATCAAGCATGAATTTCATGCGCGCAAACTCACCATTGCCGCGCATGGGTGAATTGCACGAATTAGATGGAGCACTTCTTTTGCTCGCGAGCGATGCAGCTTCATTCATGATCGGTCAGCATGTTGTTGTTGACGGTGGTTGGACTGCTCGATGATTTTGCATCTCGCTATTCGTGCCGATTGGGAACAGGCCAAATTAAGTGGCAACTATCCCTGGTCGACGCGCGGAATCTCGGTTGCGGATGAGGGCTATACCCACTGCAGCTACGAGAGTCAGTGGAAGGGTGTTCGCGATCGTTTCTATAGCGATCTTGCTGATAGTGATTTAGTACTGCTCGAAATTGATGAAGAGAAATTGACGAGCAAAGTTGTAGTCGAGCAACTGGGCGCAGCGCCCGAAGCTTTCCCGCACATCTATGGCTGCATTGATATTGCCGCAGTTGTTAACGAACGGCCGATTGCTTAGAAATCTGGGGTGAGGTGCGCCCATGGTGCGGCTTGCTCAAGTTGTGAAGCCACGCGAATCAACACATCTTCGCGACCATAAGCGGCGACAAGTTGCATGCCAATGGGTAGCCCATCAGCGTTGCGGTGCAGTGGCAAGCTGATTGCTGGCTGACCACTGATATTAAATTGCGAAGTAAATGAGACCCAGGCACCAGCAGTCATCAGGGGCGTCATCGGACGCTCGGGATTGTTTGGCATTGAACCAATCGGAAGTGGTGGTGCGGCGAGGGTCGGCGTCAGCAGTAAATCCCAACCTTGTGTCCACCATGACTGGATGGCGCGACGGAAAAGGATTGAACTTGCTTGTGCCAACGAGAAGTCAACGCCATTAACACCTTTGGCAAATTCTGCTTGCGCCCAGTTCATTGCTTCTATGTCATCGGGAGTCATTTCGCGACCGAGTGCATCGCTGAATCGGCGAATAGCGGTACCCATGTTGGTGCTCCACAACATGCTGAAGGCTCGACCTATCTCATTGTCAGAGAAGATGTCTGGGAAACCAGGTTCAACGTGGTGCCCGAGGGATTCCAACAACTTCGCTGTTTTGTGCACACCCTCAACACAGTCGGCATGAACATCGCCACCGCGCGGATTGAAGTCGAGCATGCCGATGCGTAAGCGACCTGGGTCGGCGCCAACTTCTTCGATAAATGGGCGACGTGGTGTTGGTGCGATGATCACATCACCAATTCCAGGACCATGTGTTGCATCAAGGAGGCGTGCCGAGTCGCGAACTGTTCGACTCACGCAGTGCTCAACGCCAAGATTACTTTCGTCGCGGTAGGGCCCCATCGAAATTCGACCCTGCGAAACTTTGAGTCCGACAAGACCACAACAAGCCGCCGGAATACGAATAGATCCACCGCCATCACTGGCATGAGCGATTGGAACAATGCCAGCAGCAACTGCCGATGCCGATCCACCACTTGATCCGCCTGAAGTGCGAGTGAGGTCCCAGGGATTACGTGTTGGTCCCCATGCTTCTGGTTCGGTGACGGGAACACTTCCGAACTCTGGACTGTTGCCGCGACCGATTGAAATCAACCCAGCGGCTTTGTAACGCGCGACGAGTGTGGTGTCTTCAGTTGAAACGTAGTTAGCAGCTTTGTACGCCTTGCTGCCGTTACTGAGGGGTTTGCCAGCCTCGGCTGCGTAGAGATCTTTCAAAAGGTATGGGACACCGCGAAACGGACCGTCGGGAAGATTATTGCTTGCGGCGAGTTGTCGTGCGTCTTCAAACCAGCGATATGTCAAAGCGTTGAGCTTGGAGTCGTAACGCTCGACACGCTCAATGGCCGCATTGACCATTTCAAGCGGTGAAACTTTGCCGGAGGCGACTAATTCGGATTGAGCGGTGGCATCAAGCCAGCGGGTGTCATCAGCGAGTGAACTCATTATTCAATTGATAGCAGGTTTCGCTAAGGTGAACGATCTGTGTCTGTACCGAAACCATTAAATCCAGCCGAAAGCACTCGTGATTTGCTGAGAGTGGGACCGGTTCGCAACTTGTTGGGTTCGAGTGTTTTCATATCTACTGGCGTGTTGTTGCAGGCAACTGTTTTGGGTAAGCAGATTTATGACATCACTGGGCGCGAACTAGATATTGGCCTGCTGGGGCTCGCTGAGTTTCTTCCTGCAGCCTTATTAGTGTTGGTAACTGGCTCAGTCGCTGATCGATTTAATCGCAAAATTGTGGGTGGAATAGCGGTCGGTTTTGAACTCTTGAGTTCGCTTGCATTGGGTATTTACGCTCTCTCAAAACCAACTGCGGTATGGCCGTTGTTTGTCATTGCATTTGTATTCGGTTGTGCACGCGCATTTGCCGCGCCAGCAGTTCGTTCAATCCCTCCGATGGTGGCCCCAGAGGGCGCTCTGCCTCGCACAATCGCTATGTACTCAGCGACTTTTACAGTCGCTGCGATCATTGGCCCGGCAACTGCGGGCTTCTTGTATGCGGCAGACCCGAGTGTGGCTTATTTTGTGTCGGCAGTTTTGATGGCTATTGGCATGGCCTTTTTGCTCGCGGTTAGATTTGCGCAATCTCAAACTGCTCGGGTAATAAAAAGCAAAGCCGAGAAAGTCTCCTTGCACACTGCTCTTGAAGGATTGCGATTTATTCGTCGCACACCCATCTTGTTGGCGGCAATTTCTTTAGATCTGTTTGCGGTGCTATTTGGTGGTGCAGTTGCTCTCTTGCCGGCAATCGCCGAGGATCAGCTGCAGGTCGGAGATATCGCCTACGGATGGCTGCGGGCTGCTCCAGGAATTGGTGCAGCAATCATGGCTGTCTTTCTTGCATCACGACCGGTTACTCGCAATGTTGGACGGACCTTATTGATTGTGGTTGGTCTTTTCGGAATCGCCACAGTGGCTCTTGGTATGACGACCTCGTACGTCGTGGCATTTGCGGCATTGATTCTCTTGTCGGGTTCAGACATGATCAGTGTCTACATTCGAGGAACGTTGGTGCCATTGGTGACACCTGACGACAAGCGCGGCCGAGTGATGGCTGTTGAGAATGTCTTTATTGGTGCAAGTAACGAGTTGGGGGCCTTTGAAAGTGGCGTTGCTGCTCAAGCGTTCGGTACAAAGACCGCAGTTATTGGTGGCGGTGTCGCAACGCTTGGAATTGTGGCGGTGTACTCAATCTTCTTCCCGACACTTCGTCGAGTGGATCGTTTTGAAGACCTTGAAGGTCACGGAGAAGAAGTTACGCGGTAAGCACTAGCCAATTCGGGTCCTTTGAGTTCTACGCGGGTATTATTCGTTCATTATGAAAAGCCTTCGGTTAACCAATCTTTTCAAAGAATTTCGCGACTTCATCAATAAGGGCAACCTGCTTGCGATTGCCGTTGGTTTTGTTGTGGGCGGAGCTTTCTCGGGCCTCGTGAAGTCAATGGTCGAAGAAGTCGTCATGCCGATTGTTGCGATCCCTTTCGGCACTCCAAATTTTGACAAAGCACTCATATTGCACATCAATGATGCCGAAATTCGTTTTGGTGCGTTTCTGACAGTGGTGGTGACCTTTCTGTCAATTTCGTTCGTGCTGTTCTTGCTGCTGAAGGCATATAACAAGGCCACAGGAACTGAAGCTGTTGCTCCGCCCACACCAGACATCGTTTTGCTCACATCAATTCGTGATGAACTGAAAACGATTCGTGAACAGGGTCCGAATCAATGAAATCGCTCAGCCAAAACTTCGGCCGCATGGCGGTTATCGCGGTGCTACTTGCATCAGTAGCGGCTTGCGGTTCATCAATTTCTGATGGGGCAACAACAACCGCGGTTACTGGAACTGTTGCTGGCATTGGCAATCTTCCCGATCAGGGATCCGTGACTTCAATTGCGCAAACTTCTGAAACTACAACGCCAGTTGAAAGTCGGCCGCTGACGGTGGGCGAACTTTCGGACGGACCTCGACTTCTGATGATTGGTGATTCCATACTTGCCGGGGTGTCTCGTCGCTACAGCAATTTGGCGTGTGATCGTTTGGTTCCCATGGGCTGGCAAGTTGCTGTTGAAGCAGAGCGAGGACGTTTCATCGACCTGGGCCTGCGGATCGTGGAACAAAAGTTGCCACAAGGTTTTGACGCTGCGGTCCTGTTTCTTGGTACCAATTACGGGAAGAAACAAGATGTCTACCAGGAATACCTTGACAAGATTCTTGATCAGCTGGCACCACGCCCAGTGATCATTCTCACCGCAACGGAATACAAGCCGTTCATGCGTGAAGTCAACGCTGTCATTGAAGAAGAAGTACGCACGCGAGACAATTTGTGGCTCGTCGATTGGCGCGAGATTTCAAAGACACCAGGAGCCCTCTGGAAAGACGGGATCCATCCGGTAGATGAAGGCAATGCGTTGTTGATGGATTCAATCATTGAAGTTTTGGGCAATGCTCCAGGTGATGTGCCAGGCGAATGTCTCAAAGTTGAGTTCAAAGACGATGCACCGCTCTCAAATCTGGTTCCCATACCAGGCAGTGTTGAAACAACAGTGGCTGATTCAACGTCAACGACTTTGGTTGAATCAGGCGGTTCTATGCCGTCATCATCAACAATTGTTGGTACCACCACAACTCTGCCAACAGTGACAACTACGCCAGCGGGATAGCGATCGCCAAGATATATCGGTGGATACCTGTCACGGTGGTTGCGCATAGCGTTTCTAACCAACACACTTGAGGAGTGCTCCAGGTCCAATCGCTATCGGTCGAGATTGGTGGTCGTCTCGTTGTCGAGAACGCCACCTTCACCGTGATGCCCAAGGACAAGGTCGGACTTGTTGGTCGCAACGGCGCTGGGAAGACAACGCTTTTCAAAGTCCTTGGCGGAGAAGCCGAACCGATCGCCGGAAAGATTATGCGCAAAGGTGGTTTCGGCTATTTGCCACAAGATCCGCGCATCGCCGGAATTTACGATGGTCGAACTGCGATCTCACACATTCTGTCGGGTCGCAATATTGACGATGATCTGATGCGACTTGAGAAGTTGCGCATCGCCATGGAAGAAGATGCGAGTGAGCGAAATGTCTCGCGTTACAGCAAAGCCGAAGAAGAGTTTTCGATCAGGGGCGGCTATGCGGCCGAGAGCGAAGCACGAAGTATCGCTGCTGGTCTCGGTATGAGTGGAGCACGGCTTGATCTTCCGGTCGGCGTTCTGTCGGGTGGTGAACGTCGCCGTGTTGAGTTGTCACGCATTTTGTTTGCTGGCAGTGATGCATTGTTGCTTGACGAACCAACTAACCACTTAGATATAGATGCAAAGACTTGGTTGCTTGGTTTCTTGCGCCAATACCGCGGTGCACTGTTAGTCATCAGTCACGACCTTGATTTGCTTGACGAAGCAATCACACGTGTATTGCACTTGGACCGCGATGCCGAAGATGCAACGGGTCATGTCATTGAATACAAAGGCACATATAGCCAGTATCGACGCTCGCGTGCCGAAGATGAAGAGCGCATGATCAAGAAGGCTGCGTTGCAAGCCAAAGAAATCAATCGACTGCAAACCGTCGTTGATCGTTTCGGAGCAAAGGCAACGAAAGCTGCGATGGCTCACAGCATCGAGAAGCGAATTGATCGATTGCAAGGCGAGAAAGTTGTTGCCCCAACGGGCGGACGCGTTCTACAAGTGAAGTTTCCTGACCCACCACCATGCGGTGTCACGGTTATCGAAACTAAGCACCTATGCAAGGGCTACGGAGGACCTCCCGTGTTCGAAGATGTCACCTTTGACTTGGGTCGTGGAGAGCGTCTATTGGTGCTTGGTTTGAACGGCGCAGGAAAGACAAGTTTGCTGCGAATTCTGGCTAATGAAACCAAAGCCGATCTCGGTGATTTCTCATTTGGTCACCAAGTGAACTGTGGTTACTACGCTCAAGAGCACGACAACCTCAATACCGATGCAACATTGCTTGAAAACATTCGTCGAGAAGTACCAGCCGGTGTTTCGCTGACCGAAACACAGTTGCGAGCGTTGCTCGGAATGTTCGGCTTGTCGGGCGACAAAGTCAACCAGAAATCTGGAACCTTGTCTGGTGGAGAAAAGACCAAGTTGGCCCTAGCGATGTTGATGGTTGGCCAGAACAACTTGTTGTTGCTTGACGAACCAACCAACAACCTTGATCCAGCGAGCCGTGAGGCAGTCGCCAATGCTTTGTCAGGATGGAAGGGCGCGATTATTTTCGTGAGCCACGACACCGAATTCGTTGAGCATCTCAAGCCAACCAAGGTTTTACTGATGCCCGATGGTCAAGTTGACTACTTCAGTCATGACTGGCTTGAACTCGTCAGCCTCGCCTGAGTCTCAGTACTCCTCTCTAGTTCCGTAGGCGTTATGGTTAGCCCATGCGCATAGGTATTTTTGGTGGAGCTTCAAACGACGGAACAATTGACGCCATGGTGGCTGAGGCACGTAGGGCCGAAGCGGATGGTTTTGCGAGCTATTGGGCTCCGCAAATTTTTGGTCATGATGCATTGACTGCATTGGCAGTGATCGGTCGTGAAGTGCCGCGAATCGAACTTGGCACCAGCGTTGTGCCGACGTATCCACGTCACCCGATGATGATGGCTCAACAAGCATTAACCGTTAACGCTGCTGCGGGCGGTCGCTTGTGTTTGGGTATCGGTCTCAGTCATCAGATTGTTGTTGAGTCAATGTGGGGAATGAGCTTTGATAAGCCAGTGCGTCACATGCGTGAGTACCTCGAAGTGATGATGCCGTTGCTTGAAGGCAAGCCAGTGTCGCACGCTGGTGAAGCATTCAATGTGAACGGTGGTGTCAATGTGCCTGGCGGAACTCGACCCAACGTTGTGATCGCCGCTCTTGGCGAGCAGATGCTCAAGGTGACCGCCGCTCTTGCAGATGGAACGCTCACATGGTGCACCGGTCCGCAAACTTTAGCCAACCACACCATTCCAACATTGAAGGCTGCTGCTGATAAAGCAGGTCGTGATTCAACTCGTGTGATTGCTGCCTTGCCAGTGTGTGTGACGAACGATCGTGAAGCTGCTTTGCAACGCGCCGCGCAAGTCTTCGTGGTGTACGGACAGTTGCCGAGCTATCGCGCGATGCTCGACAAAGAAGGCGCCGCTGGTCCGGCCGATATCGCAATCATCGGAAGTGCTTCCGAAGTTGCCGATCGCATTATGGCTTTGTCGGAAATCGGAGTGACCGATTTTGCGGCCGTTGAATTTGGTGCAACACCAGATGAAGTTGCCGAAACTCGTTCAATGGTGAAGTCACTTCTTAAATAGTCGCACGACAAATCGGGCAATATCTATTGATGGGGGATATCAATGGGAACAGGACTTACTGTCACGAAGGCTGATGGCATCGCACGCATTGTTCTCAACAGTCCGCCGATCAACCTATTCACATTTGATTTCTTTCTTGAAACTGCGAGGGTGATCAGTGATATTGCAGTTGATGATGAGGTTCGAGTCGTTCTCATCTCTTCTGCAAATCCAGAGTTCTTTATCGCTCATTTTGATGTAGCCGCGATTCTGACTTTCCCTACACAAACCGCTCCTGCGACTGAATTGAATTCGTATCACGTGATGTGCGAAGCACTACGAACGATGCCCAAAGCGACGATCGCGGTCATTGAAGGTCGTGTGGGCGGTGGTGGAAGTGAATTGGCGTTGAGTTGCGATATGCGTTTCGCAGTGTTGCCTCACGGCGATCACCCGGGCGCGGTATTTAATCAGCCCGAAGTTGGACTCGGAATTATTCCTGGTGGAAGTGGAACGCAACGTTTGGCGCGACTTATGGGTCGATCGCGTGCACTTGAAGTTGTGTTGGGTTGTGATGACTTTGATGCAGTTGAGGCCGAACGTTATGGGTGGGTGAATCGTTCGTTGCCTCATGACGAGTTGTGGCCGTTCGTTGAGCGACTAGCACGCCGAATTGCGTCGTTCCCAGCCCATGCGATTGCGGCAGGTAAGGCCTCGGTGATTCGTGCCGAAAAAGAAGTTGAACAAGATTTGTTGGCTGAAGGAAATGCGTTCAGCGCGACCTTGGGAGGGCCCGGGGCGCGTGAGGCAATGGAGAAGTTCTTGCGCGATGGTGGCCAGACCCGAGAGGGCGAACTCCGCCTATCCACCCTCCTCGATCCCCGCCCTTAACCGCTCATTTCCCGCCACTTTGGAAGATAGTTACCGCCTAGCGGTAGCCATATTCCAAAGTGGGTGAAATGGGACGTTTTTAGGAAGTGGGGAAGTATCCGCTGACGTCGGCGAGCACGTGGGTTTGCCCGTAACTGTAGAAGCAGATATTTCCTGCTGAGTCGACGGGTGCGATCACGGTGTTGGGGATGATCTGACCGCTGACGAAGTTGAGGTTCGACGCGTCGGGTCGTCCGGAAGCGCACGGGTACACGGTGAGGTAGCCGCCTTCGTTGCCGACTTCGGGGTCGACGACGGTGACATTTAACAGCACTGCTCCGATTCCCGACATTGGTAAACCACCTGTGCCGTACACGTTGAAGGTCATGGGGTCGGCGGTGCCGGTGCGGTTACCGATTTTGCCCGTGGGTCGTGTGTTGATGATGCGCGTCGGGGTGAGTGTCTGCAGTGACGACCCGGTGGGGAAGTATCCGCTGACGTCGGCGAGCACGTGGGTTTTCCCGTAGCTGTAGAAGCAGATGTTTCCTGCTGAGTCGACGGGTGCGATCACGGTGTTGGGGATGATCTGACCGCTGACGAAGTTGAGGTTCGAAGCGTCGGGTCGTCCGGAGGCGCACGGGTACACGGTGAGGTAGCCGCCTTCGTTGCCGACTTCGGGGTCGACGACGGTGACGTTCAACAGCACTGCTCCGATTCCCGACGTTGGTAAACCACCTGTGCCGTACACGTTGAAGGTCATGGGGTCGGCGGTGCCGGTGCGGTTACCGATTTTGCCCGTGGGCCGCGTGTTGACGATGCGCGTCGGAGTGAGTGTCTGCAGTGACGACCCGGTGGGGAAGTATCCGCTGACGTCGGCGAGTACGTGGGTTTGCCCGTAGCTGTGGAAGCAGATGTTTC
>JBIIMF010000033.1:0-13819 GCA_044338135.1 Ilumatobacteraceae bacterium
ACTGGGGCTGAGGGCGTAAATGCCGTCAAACAACTTGGCAAAGATACTCGAGGGCAGGCACAGGCATTAAAAGGAAAACTATCGAGCAAGATTGCTGATCGTCTGCCACGCAAAGATAATGAAAGCGAAAAGTAATTCCTCAGCTATCTGTTGGCCAAATTCGGGCTATCGCAATTTCAAGTTCCTTGATTAAGTATGAGTCGCTGATTCTTTCTTTATAGATATCGCGTAGCGACGTGTAGTACCAACGTGACTCTTCGCTAGTTGAACTAAAGCGATCCCAAAGTGCTTTACCAAATCGGTCTTGATCCGTGGCGATTGATCGAGCATTATGGACTTTGTCGGCGATTGACACCCGAAGCACATCGTTAGATGCTGAACGAAGATGCTCGAGATACGCCTCTTTTCGTGATCGCCACGGTGGCTTACTTTCACCAGGAGAACTTTTGGCATCACTGCAGCCATCAACAATGTCGGCAACGCGGTCACCGAATATGGCTCGGATGCGGTCACTCATTTCTTCGCCAGAGATGTCTTCGGCATCTTCAACGGCATCGTGCAGTAAGCCAGCAATCGCGAGGTCTTCGTCGCCGCCACTCTCAAGCACTAACCCGGCAACGGAAATGAGATGTGAGACGTAAGGGATCGTGGTGTCTTTGCGGGGTTGCAAACGATGAACATCGTGGGCGAACTTGATTGCATTATCGAAGCGTTCAGTGAGAAAAGGTTTCTGCTGCGAAGAAGTCATAACAATGTTCTAGTCGAAAAACCGTGATTGATCGATTGTTGAATCACGGCAATGTCTTGGGCGGGTTGACTTTCATTTGTTCAAGAGTCAAGTCCATCTTGCTGTAGTTACAACCAGAACATGACGTCACGAGATTGTCCATGTCGGTCTTCCCGCCGTGGCTGCGGGGGACGACATGATCTGGTGCAGCCAAACTCCAGAGGAATTTTGCATAGTCAACATTCTTGATGCCGCCACCTTTACCTGAACCGTTGAGCGAGCCGTTGACGAGATGAAGACCAGGGGTTAGTTCGGGGAATGCTTCGATCAATTGATGGATCGGACTTCCCTTAAAGCGAGTAAACACTGGCATATTGCAATAACGACAGAGATATCCGTCCCGTAGATAAACCTTTTTTGCGAGAGATTGTGATACTGGCTTTGCGATTGGTCCGTCAAGTATGGGCTTCTCAATTTCGTCCCACACTTTTCCTTTTAGCTTAAAATTGGCGATCCCAACGTTCCATGAATGGAGGAGTTTGTCGCCGTCGACAGACTCCCATTTTTGTCGGGCAAGATCTTTGTCCCCATTTTCAATTGCGAAAATCGCCTCACTTGTCGCTGACGAGGCAGCAAATACAACGTCAATATCACCAGGATTTCCATAGTGATGTTGATAAGACTCAATAGGCGATTTGAACATAAAGCCATCCTTTTCAGCGATGGTTTAAACCTAGCGAATACTCAATAGAGAATTACGCGTAGTCGATGCTCGAGATCTGAGCCAGTTTGTCCAACTGGTGGCGGGCTTCAATCATGCGCACTGTTCCTGAATGTGAACGCATCACCAAACTCTGCGTAATTGCACCACCGGCATGGAAACGCACGCCCTTCAACAACTCACCATCAGTCACGCCAGTCGCAGCAAAGAAGCAATTATCTCCGCGCACTAAATCATCAGTCGTCAAAACCTGGTTTAAGTCGTAACCAGCATCAAGAGCAGCCTTGCGCTCTTGATCATTACGTGGCCACAACTTGCCCTGAATTTCTCCACCCATGCACTTGAGCGCAGCAGCCGAAGTAACACCTTCTGGTGTTCCACCAATTCCAAACAACACGTCAACGCCGGCATCGGGCCAGGCAGTGGCAATCGCACCGAAAATGTCGCCGTCACTAATCAACTTGATGCGAGCACCCGTTGCACGAACTTCTTCAATCAAAGCTTTGTGACGATCGCGTTCAAGAATCATCACGGTTAAGTCGCGAACGTTTTCGCCCTTAGCTTTGGCGATCCACTTCAAGTTGTCGGTGTACGACGCATTGATGTCGATGCAACCCTTCACATCGGGGCCAACTGCAATCTTTTCCATGTACATACACGGGCCCGGATCAAACATCGTGCCTTTTTCAGACACGGCAATCACCGACAACGCATTACCTTTGCCCATGGCCGTGAGCGTGGTGCCGTCAATCGGGTCGACCGCAACATCGGTCTCGGGCTTCGAACCATCGCCCACTGCCTCACCGTTGAACAACATCGGCGCTTCATCTTTTTCGCCTTCGCCAATCACGATGATTCCGCTCATCGGCACAGTGGCCAACACGGTGCGCATGGCATCAACAGCTGCTTTGTCGACACCGTTCTTATCACCACGGCCTACCCACCGCGATGCGGCAAGGGCGGCTGATTCGGTGACTCGAACGAGTTCCATGGCTAGGTTTCGTGATGGCTGCTCAGGCATGAAGTCAACGGTAGTCGGCGCAGGGGATCAGACCCCCTACTCTCGGAGTATGGCTGTGACGCTCGACGACATCCTTGAGGCGCGAGACCTCAGCGAACCCCGATTGTCGCCCGACGGAGCCTCAGTAGCCGTTGTCGTGAGCGATGCCCAGGGCTCGTACGTGCACCTCATTTCGCTGGCTGATGGCTCCGTGCGGCGCCTGTCGGACGAAGCAGTGCGAGCCGGCCGCGGATTAGGAGGGGGATGTCTCGACTGGCTGCCGGACTCTTCAGGATTAGTAGTTGTAACCAAATCGAATGGCCTGCAACACATGTCCCTCGACGGTCAGTCGCAGTCTCTGTTGTCGATTGAGGGGCGAACTGTTGGCTCGCCCGCAGTGTCGCCCGACGGCACCTGGGTGGCGGTGGTGATTGATCAAGCCGAAGTCTGGACGATTGATCTAGCGACCAAACAAACAACTCGCGTCGATGACGGCTCATATGAATTTGTTCTTGACCCAGTGTGGTTTCAAGGTTCGCCCGTATGGCAGGCCTGGAACCCGCCCAATATGCCGTGGGATGAAAGCGTGATCATGTCGGCGAACGGCGTGATTGCTCAACACCCGAATCGTCAACATCAACAACCGCAAACCGACGCCTCTGGTCGACACTTTGCGTGGCTCGATGACTCATCGGGTTGGCTGAATGTGGCAACTCAATTGGGCGTTCGGGCTAATGAACTTTTCGAACATGGTTCACCCACGTGGGGTGATCGTCAACGCAGTTGGTGCTTTAACTCTGATGCCACTCGCATCGCATTCATACGCAACGAAGGCGGCTTTGGTCGGCTATGCACTCTCGACATCGCTTCCGGAACAATTCGTGAACACGCCAAAGCAGTTCACGGTCAATTGTCGTGGGTTGGCGACACGCTGATTGCTATTCGTACTGGCGGAAAGACCCCGTCTCAAGTTGTTGCCTACGACACGACATTGAACGACGATGATCACTCGTGGCCGCGCCGCACTTTGTTGATTGGTCCAACCACCAACTGGGCTGATCATCCAGCACTTGTTGAACCCCAGTTGTTGCAGGTGCAATCACGCGATGGTGTCGTGCTTCATGCTCGTCTGTATTCATCACCCCAACCCAATGGTCGCTTGTTGTGCATGATTCATGGCGGACCAACCGATCAATGGCAAGTCACCTTCATGCCACGAGTGACCTATTGGATCGATCGTGGTTACGACGTACTGATTCCCGATCATCGGGGCAGCACTGGCCTTGGCCGCGAATTCACACAAGCCATGCACGGTCGTTGGGGAGACCTTGATGTTGATGATGTGATTGACATTCTTGAATCACTTGATCGTCCCCGCGAACGCACCGCGATAATGGGCGGCTCAGCAGGCGGATTAACCGCGCTCGGAGTAGCGATTCGTCGACCCGACTTGGTGGGTTGTGTGCGGGTGGCTTATCCGGTGTGCGATATTGCTGCGCTTGATGCAACGACACACCGCTTTGAAGCTCATTACAACCGCACATTGATGGGCAATGTTGATGAGACAATCAAAAAGTCTCGTGAACGTTCACCCATTCATCACGCCGACAAGTTGGCCAAGGTTCCACTATTAATTTTTCACGGAACCGTTGACCCAGTTGTTGATATTGCGCAAAGCCGTCAACTCGCTCAAGCAATCACTGCTGCGGGCGGCAACGTTGAACTGATCGAATTCGACGGTGAAGGTCATGGTTTTCGTGCCGTCGAGAACAATCGTCGTGAGTACGACGTCACAGAAGCGTTCCTGAACAGTCATATGTCGTAAATCAGGGGTAGCGTTTGCCCCGTGACCGACTGGAACCCTCTCGACCCCGACCTTGAAAATGTTTATTACGACTTGTCGTCGTGGTCGAGTGATCATCAAGGTGAGTTGTCTGCCGCTTTGGCGCAGGCCGATGTTCCTCACGCGTGGGTCGAATCTGAACTTGTTGTTCCGGCCGATTTCGAAGATCGCGTTGACGTGTTGTTTGATCGTCTCGAAAAAGAATTGGGCATCGGCACTCTCGCGGTCACCGGTGGCGTTGACGACGAAGACGATGTCACCGAATACGAACTCGACGAGTACACCGTGGCCGAACGCCGTGACCTCAACGAAATGTTGATCGCTGCCAAGGTGACTCATCGTTGGCAAGAAACCACTCTGATCGTTCCCACGGCAGCCGAAGAAATCGTTGACGGATTGTTAGACGAACTTGAAGGCGACGTGGCGTTCGACGATGTGGACGTCGACTGAGAACGTTGAATTGTTGTGCTTCTTGCTGAAGTAGAAATCTGGCATACCCGACCGTTAACACCGACTCGTCGGGTGTCGCTCGGCCATTTGGTGTTGCCATGCGATCCCGCTCCGGGTTTCGGTGGTTTGTTATTGGGTGCAGTGATTGCCCGACACATTATTGATGTTGATGACGATGTCATTCCCGATACGCAACGTCTATTAACTCAAGTGCAAAATGGCGATCGCGTTCCGCAACCGCGGCTTCGTCATCGTTTTCAAGTCGATCGGCAAGGTATGGCGCGCAGCGTGCATCGTCTTGTCGGTGACGGCGATGACTATTCATTCGAGTTCGACGCTCAGGGAAGCGCGATGAGCCAAGTTTTGGGTTCGATCTACGCACTTGAACGGCTTGACCCAGCGACACGCTTGTTGTTGGGTCCGGTGTTGACCAAAGCCATGACGTGGCGTGGTCCTTTGGGCTCAGCATTCGTCAGTCATCTTGTGGGCAGTAAGGCTTCAACGATGCGTTCAATGGGTGATCCCCGTGCTTGGGCTCTCGAACTCTTAGGCTTCCCCGTTGGAACAACCAAACCGTCGTCAAAAGAAGTGAAAGCAAAATTTCGCGATCGATTACGTGAGGCTCACCCAGACCACGGAGGCGATGAAATGAAAGCTGCAGTTTCTATTGACGATTTGGGCGAAGCTCGCCGCATTTTGCTGGCGAACTCATGAGTATTGTCAGCGGAGTTCTGCTATTTCCCGGTGCCGGTTCTGGCAGCGATCATCCATCACTCAAGGCGATCGAAGACAAACTTTCGCCGTTGCCAGTTCGGCGCAACGACTTTGAATACCGCATTGAAGGTCGTAAGGCTCCCGATCGTCCGCGCAAATTAGTTGCACGCGTGCGCGAATGTGCCGACGCATTTGCCACTGACTTGGGTACATCAACATCACAGTTGGTACTTGGTGGTCGCTCAATGGGTGGCCGTATGTGTTCAATGGTTGCCGCTGGTGTGCCCGACACTGACGGGCTTGATGCATTGCCAGTTGCTGGTGTCATTTTGATTTCGTATCCGTTGCACCCGCCAGCCAAGCCCGAGAGTTTGCGCGTTGAACATTTTGAACGACTCAATGTGCCGTGCTTATTTATTCAGGGAACCAAAGACGAATTTGGTTCACCAGATGAACTACAAGAGTGGACTGCCAAGATTTCGGGTGAGGTGACGCATCACTTCGTGCAGCACGCCCATCATGAAATGAAAAAGAAAGACGGCGAAATCGCCGAAGTAATTCAAGATTGGTTGGGTCGCTTCACCGGAAGTGTGTGATCTTCGGGGTTCAGTTCTTCGAGTTCACGGTGGGCAGTTTCTGGGTACGTGAAGAACACAATTAAGGCCACAATGACTGGGCCCACAACGAGTGCGAGCATCACTGGTCCGTAACTGGTTCCACCATCAACAATTGCACCGGTGATGAGCAACGAAATGCTTCCGCCAATGAGCGCGCTCGCCAGAATCAAGAACGCCGCGCGACCACGATTGCCCGTTGGGAAAAGTTCGGTGCGATAGACCGCAAGTGGCGGGTACGCCGTGGCCGCGATGATTGCGCCAATGATTGCGGTCATCCACATCAGACCACCAGTTGCCGAGAACGATAAAGCAATCAGCAATCCACCAATTGGCGCGCACGTCACTGCTAAACGGCGACGGCCTTTCTGATCGGCGACGCGTGCACCAACAATGAGCCCGATGACGGCGGGTGTTGAAGTCACAAGAGTAAAGACGGCAACCATGCCTGCAGAAAATCCGCGCTCGTCTTTGAGGAAAGAGTTTTGAAAAAACGAGGCCGGTGACAACAACATATTCCCAAAGAAGGCAACGGCCATCTGAATTGCTAGTCGCTTGCGTCGCAACTTTGGCACCGGAGTTGCTTTGACATCTTCTTGGTGCCATTCGAAACGGCGGGTCTCGGGTAAACGACGAGTGAGATCAAGAGCAACGGCAAGCCACACGAGCGCAATGACATAAATGAAACGCCAACCGTTGTCGCCGATATCGGCGAGTGGCAACGCAATGACTGCAACTCCGGCACCGAGTCCGTTGGCCATTGCCAAAATACCAACTGCATATGCGCGCGAACCGCGCGGCATTTCTTCGGCCGCAATCACTGCAACTAATAAGTCGAGAGCCAAACCAAGTGGTCGTCCTAACGTTTGAGTCGCGACAAGTATCGGAAAGTTAGGAGCAATCGCGCCAAGCGAAGCGATAATCGGTGCGGCCCATGCCAAGACAATCACCACACGTCGTCGACCAATGCGATCGGCAAGCAGTGCTGCGGGCAAACCCAAAATGATTCCGACGCGCACAACAGTGCCGGCAACTCCACGTCCCCAATCGCCAACACCAAAGTCGTCACCAGCAAAGGCAACTGTTTGCGTGAAGAGCGTGTTGACGAATGCGCTCAGCAACGAAGCCGCCGCGAGCAGACCGAGTACTTGGGCTTGACGTGCTGTGAGACGATCGGGTGGGGCCCACGCAGGTTGACGAGATGGCTCTGGCCCAACTTCGCGTCGACGAAGTAAGCGACCAATCAACCTTCCGAACAACCACGAGAACCACGGAATGACCAATTTGTAATCGAGGGTCTCGACCAAGTTGGCACCGTCGGTACTTGCGGCAACGGTGCGTCGATACTCAACAAACGGACCCGTATCTTGATCAAAAACGGCGATCTCAGTTGCAGTGGGCTTGCCAGGTGCTTCGAGGACGATGTCTCCGCGTGGCGATGTGAGCCAATCGCGACTTTCGGGAGTATCGGGCCACGTCCGTACAAGATGTTTCACATCGCGACCCACAGCGGCGAGCCTACTTGGCGACCTATATTTGGGGTTCATGGATCGCATCGTTGTTCACCGCAGTGGTCCATTGGCCGGAGAAGTCGATGTTCCTGGTGCGAAAAACTCGGTTTTGAAGCTCATGGTTGCGTCGCTCTATGCAGAAGGTACTCACGAGCTCACCAATGTGCCCGCCATTTCTGATGTTGACACGATGGGATCGCTGCTGGGTGCGTTAGGTGTCGATGTTTCACACGATCTTCACCGCGCTGATGTTTTGTTGTTAACCAATCGTGGGGATGTGAAATCGATTGCGCCGTCCGAATTGGTTGAGACGATTCGTGCATCAATCAATTTGCTCGGTCCGTTGTTGGCGTGCAAAGGCCATGTACGACTCGATATGCCAGGTGGCGATGACTTCGGTACTCGACCAATTGATATGCACATCGCTGGACTCACCGCGATGGGTGCCGAGTTTGATTTGTCAAACGGCAACATCGAAGCACGAGCCGACAACTTGCACGGTGCCCACATCACTCTCGATTTTCCTTCGGTTGGTGCAACTGAAAACATTGTGACGGCTGCCGTGCACGCCAATGGTGAAACGATTATTGAGAACGCGGCACGTGAACCCGAAGTCGCCGACTTGTGTGACCTGTTGGTCGAAATGGGTGCACAGATTTCGGGTATCGGTTCATCAACGTTGACAATTGTTGGTGTTGAACGTGGTTCGTTGAAGCCAGCACAACATGCGGTTGTTCCCGATCGCATTCAAGCAGCCACCTATCTTGCTGCCGCTGCGGTTGCTGGTGGCGATGTGATTGTGCGGGGTGCTCGAGCTCACGACATGCAAGTGCTCTTGAGCCGCATGAACGACATGGGTCTCGACATCACGGCTGTTCCTGGGGGAGTGCGCATCGTTTCCGAAGGTCGTATGCGCGCCGTCGATATTCAGACCTTGCCGTATCCGGGCTTGGCGACTGATTACAAGCCGTTGCTTGTGACCATGCTTGCGGTTGCTGAAGGTTCGGGCATTGTGACCGAGAACTTGTATCCGGGTCGCTTTCGCTATGTCGAAGAACTATCTAAGTTGGGTGCCGATATTCGCACCGATGGTCACCATGCAATAGTGCGCGGTGTTGAACGACTACGCGGGGCGGCGGTGGTGGCACCAGATATTCGCGCTGGTGCGGCACTGGTGGTCGCTGGACTCGCTGCCGAGGGGCGAACAGTCATCTCGGGGATCGAACACATCGATCGCGGTTACGACAACCTGGTGGGGCGTTTAGTCGCGCTCGGGGCCTTGGTCGAGCGGGTCGACTTGGCGGTTTCGTAGAGCAACAGAGCGATCAAGTCGCTTTTTGACAATCACCAAGAGTCCAACAATCACCGCAATCGGGCCCGCAACCAACAAAATCTCATCCCAGCCACCCTGATGGGCCAGTAATGCGATGATTGAAGCGGTCATAGAAAAGCCTTCGTGAACTGCGCCTCTTGACAGAGGTTCTCGGTGCTTCCCACTCTACGATCAATGGAACAAGTTCAAAGGATTTGCAGGTATCACCGTGACAACAACCATGCGCGAACAGGTCGAAGAGACCATCGAAGTTATTCGCCCCGCCTTGCAGGCTGATGGTGGCGATATTGAGTTGAAAGAAGTCGATGAAGTCACCGGAATTGTGACCGTCACTTTGGTCGGAGCCTGCGGAACTTGCCCCGCCTCAACACAAACTTTGAAGCAAGGTATCGAGCGCATTATGCGAGATCGTGTTGATGGTGTCACCGAGGTCGTGAACGTATGAGTCGTCGCGATCGTAATCCCGACACTCTTTTTGCTGCGGCCCTCGAAGGCGACCGCAGCGCGCTCGCTCGTTTGTTGTCGATGATTGAACAAGGCGGAGACGATGCACGCACCGTTGGTCGCTTGTCGTATCCGCTTGGTGGTCATAGCTACACCGTTGGTCTCACTGGCGCACCAGGTGCCGGCAAGAGCACGCTCACGTCATCGATCATTGGTCACCTACGCAAGATGGATCTTGAAGTTGCGGTGTTGGCAATTGACCCGTCGTCGCCGTTCACGGGTGGCGCAATTCTTGGCGACCGCGTGCGCATGCAAGACCATGCCACCGACCGAGGTGTATTTATTCGTTCAATGGCAACCCGTGGTCACTTGGGTGGCTTGTCGTTGGCAGCACCCGAAGCGATTCGTTTGCTTGATGCGATCGGTCGCTTGTGGGTTTTGGTTGAAACTGTGGGCGTTGGCCAAGTTGAAGTCGAAATTGCTGGCAAGGCCGACACGACTGTTGTTGTGGTCAACCCAGGTTGGGGAGACTCGGTGCAGGCCAACAAGGCTGGTCTCATGGAGATCGCCGACGTGTTTGTGATCAACAAAGCCGATCGCAAGGGTGTTGACGAAACTCGTCGCGACCTTGAGCAGATGCTTGATCTGTCTGATCTTCCGCATGAAGCATGGCGTCCACCGATTGTGCCAACTATTGGTTCAACTGGCGAAGGTGTTCCGGCGTTGTGGGAAGTTGTTCAGCAACACCGTGCGCACATCAGTAGCAGTGGCGAACTTGATCGTCGTCGTCGCTTTCGTTTGCGCGAAGAGTTGCGCGAAATTGTGGCCCGTCGTCTCGAACAAAAGGCTCGCGAAATTTGTACGGGCGACCGTTGGGACCAGTTGCAAGACGGAGTCATCGCACGTTCGCTCGACCCATGGAGTGCAGCTGACGAAATGCTCAAGGCCGTCGGCGCTTAGTTGGGGAATCTGACCACCGTTTTCGGGGTGGTTTCGCGCCCAATGGGTGGGGGCGGTACGGTGGGCGGATATGGAAGATCTCGTTCTGCTCGAGCGTCGCCCTGATGGGGTTGCCGTCGTCACTCTCAATAATCCCAAGGTCAATGCTTTGAGCCAGGCCATGTTGGTCCGCATCAAAGAGATCGCTCTCGACCTCACTGCCAATCCACCAGGAGCCGTCGTCATCACCGGAGGCGAGCGGATCTTTGCTGCTGGCGCCGACATCAGCGAATTTGGCGGAACCTCCGAAGGCGATCGCATCGGACTCGGATTTCATAGTGCCCTCGACGCCGTTGCTGCCATTCCACGTTTCGTGATTGCCGCCGTGAGCGGTTACGCACTTGGTGGCGGATGCGAACTTTCTATGGCGTGCGATTATCGCATCGCTGGCGAAAAAGCAGTGTTTGGTCAACCCGAAGTTTTGCTGGGCATCATTCCGGGAGGCGGCGGAACCCAACGTTTGCCACGCTTGGTCGGATCAAGTCGCGCCAAAGAAATTGTGATGACTGGTCGCCAAGTGAAATCAGACGAAGCTTTGCGTATCGGTCTTGTTGATGAAGTTGTGCCGAACGATCAACTGCATGAGCGGGCCTTTGCACTTGCTGCTGAAGTTGCTCGTGGTGCCCTTCAGGCTCATGCTGCAATGAAGCGGGCAATCGACGAAGGAATGTCGTCAACATTGGTTGATGGTTTGTTACTTGAACGTCAACTCTTTACTGATGTTTTTGCAACTGATGACAGTCAGATTGGCGTCAAGAGTTTCCTCGAAAACGGTCCAGGTAAAGCCACATTCACTGGCAAGTGATCACAATTCATCGCGCGCGGTTTCGTACGCACTGACTGTTGATCTGGCTATTGCATCCCACGAAAAACGAGCATGCAAAATTTCGGCTCCTTGGGCTTGCATATTTTGCGAGATATGCGGATTCATCAACACGCGTTCAATGCGAGTTGCTAATTCTTTGGCATTGCCAGGATCAAACATCAAACTTGCTTCGGTGCCTTCCATAATCTCGGCAAGTCCACCAGTGCGCGCCACGATGGTTGGAGCGTTCGCCGCCAAAGACTCAAGAGCAACAATGCCAAACGGTTCGTACAGCGACGGGATGACCACGCAGCCGGCTTGATGAAGCAAAGTACGTAACTCATCATCGGCGACGTAACCGGCTAACTGCACCAGATCGCTGACACCTTCAATGTCAACCTGGCTTTGTAATTCGGGCAGATACGGTCCGCGTCCAGCAATGATGCAACGTATTCCGGGCACGCGTCCACGTAAACGACCAATCGCTTGGGCCAATACCTGAAAGCCTTTTTCGTATTGCACGCGACCCCAAGCCAACACCAACATGCTTCGATCTTGTTCGCCGCTGGGTGACCACACATCGACGTCAACCCCATTAGGAATGAGTTGCACCTGATCAGGCATTAATTCAAAACCGTCAATGACCTCGCGTTGCATAAATCGCGAGCAACAAATCACACGGTGCGATGTATTGGCAATCCATGATTCAACAGAATGGATTGAAGCAGAGTTTCCCTCGGGGACATTGCCGCCGTGACGTCCGCTTTCGGTCGAATGAAAAGTGGTGACGAGCGGAACTGCGCACATCGTTGCCAGCGATTGACCAGCCCAAGCAGAACGCCAATCGTGCGCGTGGACGACATCGGGTCGCCACGAACCAAGATATGCAAAGAGTGCCGTGAGGTGATGATTCCCCGACGCCACAAATGAAACGGCGTGATCGTCTGGTAGCCAGGGCAAACCGACATCGGCTCGAATGATTCGTACACCCGCGACAACCTGATCACTGGCAACTCCGTGAGCGGCCAGGGTAAAGATGCACACTTCGTGACCATCCTTGGCCAGCGATTTTGACAACCCATCAACGTGAGCGCCTACGCCACCCACAGTCTCGGGGGGAAATTCCCATGTCACCAGCAAAATGCGCACAGCATGACGGTAGTCCGCTCGCGCTAGTGACCGCGTTAGTACGGCAGATTTAGCTATTTGTTTTCGACGAGTGCCTTCAACTTTTTCAAGTTGCGTCGCCAGATGGCTTTCATCACGATGTTGCCACCAACGACTTCGCCGATTGGACCACCGAGCCACCATGGGAATGTGAGTTCTTCACTCCATGTGAACTTGGAGTACTGACCGTTGCCTAACGGTTCAATCGTGAAAACGCCGGTGCCGGTCACGATGCCGACATGTTTGACGCCCATCGACTTTTCGGGAACCCATTCGGTGATTTCCATGCGGTCGGTCAACTTGATCGGTCCAACTTTGGTATCGCAATCAAATGTGGTGCCAACTCCGCGGGTCTGCGAATTGGTGAAGCGAATAGCTACGGCGTCGGCCATCCAGTCGACATGGCGTTCAACGGGCTCGACAACTTCCCACACTCGAGCAGGACTGGCGGCTAATTCGATCGACACTGTGATTCGGCTCATGCCGACAGTGTTACCTAGATTTGGCGGCTGTGCCTACTCGGCGCAATTCGTCGGCGGCTTGTTCGGGCGGAACGATGTTGATCATGACACCAGTTCCACGCTCAAAACCAGCAACAGTGGTCAACTTGGGGAACAAGTGGATATGCCAGTGGAATGCTCCGTTGTGGTGGTGTGGGGCAGTGTGGAAGACCAAGTTGAACGACACATCGTCGAACAAATTGTTCAGGTGCACGAGTGAATCACGGATAGCCCGACCAACGCCAGCAAGCTGTTCGTCTGAAGCATCGGGCAAGTGCATGTCGTGATGACGCGGGATAATCAAAATCTCGTACGGGCCGCCGCTCCACCATGGGCAGATTGCTACCGCGTCGTCGGTGGCAACCAAGACTCGTTCGCTTGACACCAATTCGGCTTCGACGGTTGCACACAAGATGCATCCACCTTCGAAACGAACAAAGGCCCGTTCTTCATCAAGAATTTCGCCTGGAACAAAAGGCAATCCGAGCAACTGACCATGCGGGTGGGCGAGTGACGCGCCAGCTTCGCGACCATGGTTCACAATGACTTGGGTGTAACGAATGTTGTCTGAAGCCGCGTGATCAAGAAGGCGCTTCTTGAGTGTGACCATCATGTCGGCACAGGTGGCATCAGAGAATTCGGCAATGCCGCGAGTGTGGCTCGGCGTGAACACGAATACTTCGTGAGTGCCACTGGCTTCGGCCATGACGTGCACGGGGCCAAGGTTGCGCACGGCTAATGAATCTTCACCAGCGAATGCGGGGTACAAGTTGGGCAGTACTCGCATGCGCCAATCGTCTTCGTTGCCCGTTGAATCAATCGGCGGAAGCGAGATTTCTTCACTGCCGGGACAGAACGGGCACGGACGACTTGGGTCGGACTCGACTGTAGGTGTGCGGGTAGCGAAATCGGTGGGGCGCATGGCCCGCTCGGCGACGATGGTGACCCATCGACCCGTCAGAGGATTCAGACGTAGTTGACTCACGGTGCT
>JBIIMF010000108.1:0-4024 GCA_044338135.1 Ilumatobacteraceae bacterium
TTTCGAATAATGGTTCAGCTGGTTCGGTACTCACCATGGCGATCATCAATCAGCCACAAGTTGCCATTTTGTCAACTGACGCGATTTCGCGTAAGCCAGTAGTCGTGAATGTTCCTGGTGGTGGCGAGAGTATTGCGATTCATCCAGTTGGGCATTTGGCAATGAGTTGGGATCATCGTGCATTCGACGGCGCATACGCTGCGAACTTTTTGGTGCGAGTCAAGGAAATTCTTGAGACCCGCGATTGGTCGAGCGAGTTCTAAATCATGTTGCGCGTCCGCTGGATTGGCAGGGTCGCGTATCGCGAGGTTCTAGCACTACAAACCGCACTCTTTGAGCACGGACGAGAACAACATCTGTTGCTTCTTGAGCATCCGCACGTCTTTACCTATGGGCCACGTGCCGAGTTGGAAAAGAATCTGAAATGTGATCCCGCCGAAGTTGGTGCTGATTTTGTTTCAGTAAAGCGTGGTGGGGACATCACGTATCACGGGCCGGGGCAGTTGGTTGGCTACCCGATTTTGAATATTGAAAATGCGATTGGTGCAACAGCACATGTGTGCGGCGTTGAACAGTTGGTGATTGATGCTTTGCACGAACTGGGTATCAAGAATGCGGGTCGTTTGACAGGATTCGCCGGAGTCTGGCTTGATGCCGACAACGATCGCCGTCGCAAAATCAGCGCCATCGGGGTTCGATTGGCGCACGGTCGCACGATGCACGGATTCGCTCTCAACGTTGATCCCGACATGACGTATTTGCGTCAACACATCGTGCCGTGCGGTGTTGCTGAGTATCCAGTGACATCGCTCAAAGAAGAAGGCATTGACGTGTCAATGCAAGAAGTCGTGAAGATTGTGAGTCGCTTGGCAATTGAGCGATGGGGCGGGGGAGAAGCGGAGCAACAAGAAGTTACTTGGGTCCACCGACCAGAAGACCTGTCGCGTTTTTCGCGTGGTGAAGGACCAGGCGAGCCGGTACGCATGCTCGGCCGACTTGCCGATGCTGGTGTGGACGGCGGTGTCGATCTTTCTGAACGTAAACCTGAGTGGTTGCGACCCAAGGTGCAAATCGGTGCCGAAGTACTGAAGATTAAGCGCACATTGAGCGAACTGAAATTAGTGACGGTGTGTGAAGAGGCCGGTTGCCCGAACTTGTCTGAATGTTGGAAAGACGGCACGGCGACTTTCATGGTGTTGGGCGAACGTTGCACACGTGCATGCGGTTTTTGCCTGGTTGATACACGTAAACCCGAACTACCTGAAGCTGATGAACCGCAACGCGTTGCCGAAGCTGTTGCGTCAATGGGACTGACCCATGCGGTTCTCACCATGGTCGCCCGTGATGATTTAGCCGATGGCGGTTTTGCGCATGTTGCTGAATGTGTGCGGGCAATTCGTGTACGCAATCCGTTAACACGCATCGAAACATTGGTGTCAGATGCCAAGGGTGAAGTTGCGTCGTTGCAATTGTTGTTTGATGCTCGACCCGATGTTTTTAATCACAACATCGAAACAGTGGCCCGTTTGCAGCGAGCGGTTCGGCCTTCCGCTGGTTACGCGCGGTCGCTCGGAGTTCTGTCGGCAGCGAAGGCAGCAGGACTTGTTGTGAAGTCGGGACTGGTTTTAGGAATGGGTGAAACCACCGAAGAAGTCGATGGATGTCTGGCCGATCTTGCGGGAATTGGCGTCAATATCGTGACGATTGGTCAGTACCTGCGGCCAACGACCCACCACACGCCAGTCGCCCGTTGGATTCATCCTGATGAGTTCACCCGTTGGAAGCAAGTAGGTGAGGCTTTGGGTATTGGGCATGTGGAGTCAAGCCCGTTAACGCGTTCGAGTTATCACGCGAAGCAGTCAGCTGATGCGGCGGGCGAAGTAGTGCCCGTGGCTATAAAAATTCGCAGCTAGTTGTCACAACTGAGGTCGCAATTTCGTTAGTGAGATGTGAGCAGATTCTTCCGTTTCGTTGTGCAGTTGATTGTCATGTTGTTGGTCTCAATAACGGTGTGTGCATTGCCCGCAAATGCCACGGGGGTTCCTAATCCGCCGGTTGGAGAAGACCCATGGTTGGCGTCGATTAACTGGTGGCGCTCTTTCGGGGGCTCAATCGACGGAACTCCGATGGTTGATGTGGCTGACTCAAGCGCAACTGAACGAGGTCCACAAAACTTTGTCGACTACTTAATGTATTTACGCCGCATGGGTAGCGACTATTGCTCGCACTGGGAAGATCCCGCATTTCCGCGACCCGCGGGAGTTGATTATGACCATTCCGGACTGGCTTGCGAGCGACAAGACTTAACAGCGGCCGTAGAGGCTTGGATGACGACCCCCTATCACTCGGGCGGTTTGAGCCCACATATCAACAGAATTTCCACGGGCTTCGGTAGTTACAACAAAAGCACAGCAGCGTCGCTCTTGTTGCAACAGTCGTACATCTTCAACAAAACATATTTGTGGCCGAAACCAGGTGGGTACATGCCTCGGCAACGATGGATAGGCGGCGAGTGGCCAGATCCGACAGTGGTTTGCCCGCCGGTTGCCGGTGCTATTACAACTAATGGTCAGCCAGCATTTGTGTGGTTCCCGCGAACTAATCAATATTCAATCCCGCAGCGCAAGATGGTGTCGTTGACAGCCTCTGACTCTGGTGGTGTGGTGCCCATATGTATTCCGATGATTACGGATTATTCAACTCGTCCGTACCTGCAGCAGGCGGCGACGCCGGGCGCGGTGATTTCTGACAGCCCTCTTTTCCCGCAACGCATGTGGAAAGCCGGCACAGCCACGATTTCGCTGATCACTACTGACGTGAATGGGGGAGATCGTCAGACCTTGACTTGGTCTTTTGAAGTCTTGGCAACCCCTTCGATTGTGAGAAATGTTCGATTTGCTCAAACAGATGCTGAGACGGCTCGTATTTTCTGGGACGAAGGACCCTCTCAAACCGATTTGCCGTTGCTGGCATATGTCACGAGCTACTCGTTGATGGAGGGAAATGTTTGGTCGTTTAAATCAGTGGAAACCCAAAATCGTTTTATTGATCTACGTCGTGAACTAGTCGGTAACAAAAGCGTTAGTTGGCCGAAAATTTCATCTCAGAACGCGGCGGGTTCTGGGGAAATTGTGGAAGTGCCGAATTGGAATGGATATACAGACGATTATCAAAGGGTGAAGCACGGTTTACGAATGGTGTCAACGGGCTTGCCATCTGATGCCGAGTTAGCACTAATGAACCTGACTATGACCGGAGTTAAGGAATGGTGGGAAGCGGGTGATGGTTACATCACCGCTAAGCCGTGCGAAAATTTGTACGACCAAGAGCAAACCAGCAGCAACGGCAATTTTGTTGAGAATATTGATGTCGCAAACCTTGCAGTCGTTCCATTGGGGTCAGACGGAACTTTCTGTATCTACCATTCAAATTTGATTGAAACTGTTGTCGATACGCAGGGACACTTCTCAACAACGGGAACTTTGGCGTTCACTCCACTTGATCCCAATCGTGTTTTGGATACGCGGCAAACGGTCCGTCCACAGAAAGGCTCAATTACTCGAGTTGAAACCGGACTTCCCGTAGGTACACAATCTGCGCTTGTGAACTTAACTATGACTGGCTTGTCTGCGTACGATTTCATTCGCGGATATATCACCGCTGACAAATGTTCTTCGTTAGTCGTAGGGCCGCAAACTAAAAGCAATGGCAACTTCAATTCTGGTATTGATGTTTCAAACTTGTCGGTTGTATCACTTGATAGTGATGGATCATTCTGCATCTACAGTGAGCAAGCTGTTGATCTAGTGGTCGACATTCAAGGATCATTTAGCGCTTCTGGAACAACGAAGCTGTCATCAATGAGCACCCAAAGAGTTTTGGACACTCGAGCATCTGATCAACCACTGGCAAACTCAATCACTCGGGTGAACACAGGTGCTGCATCTGGTTCTCGTGCGGCGCTGGTCAACCTCACAATGACCGGGGCAACACAATTCGGATACATCACGGCCGATAAGTGCTC
>JBIIMF010000006.1:0-38220 GCA_044338135.1 Ilumatobacteraceae bacterium
TCTTCAACCAAAAGTACTGTTTGCATTCCCATCAGGAACTCTCTCTCATCGTTACTGGATTTTGATTTACGAATTTTGGAATCTTGAGTGAGAAGGTTGAACCTTCTCCTTCAATGCTTGTGACCGAGACGTCGCCACCGTGGTTGTTGGCAACATGACGCACAATCGCCAGACCCAAACCAGTGCCACCGGTGTCGCGTGATCGAGCACGATCAACTCGATAGAAACGCTCAAAGACTCGGTCGAGATCTCGCGAAGGAATACCAAGGCCGAAGTCCTTGACGGTGAATTCAACCGAGTCGCCATCAGCTTGAGCCGAAACTTCAACTGCTGAACCAACTTCGGAATACTTCACCGCGTTCTCAACCAGGTTGCCAATAGCCGACACCAACTGACGTCGATCACCGACAACTTTGAGTGGCGTCGCTAACTCAATCATGGCGACCTTGATTGCATGAGTGGACGCCAATGGAGAAACGCGCGAAATTGATTCAGAGATAATCGCACCTGCATCAACTTCGTCTTTGACTGCTTCGCCACCAAATTCAATACGTGAGAGCTCTAACAAATCGTCAATCGTGCGTCCCACACGAATGGCCTCATCAACCATCTTTTCGGATAAGCGATGAATGATGTCAAGATCATCCTCTTGTGACAATGCTTCGGCAAGAACAGCCAAAGCACCAACCGGAGTCTTCAACTCGTGGCTGATATTGGCGACAAAGTCAGTACGCACTGCATCAACTAGGTACCGCTCGGTGATGTCTTCGATCATTGCAACTGCTCCACCGATCAACAACGGAGTTGCCGATACTGAAAAAACCCTACGTGGCGGTCCAAATAGATCTAAGACCTGACGTTTAGTCTCTCCATTCAACGCTGCCGTGAGATGTTGTTCAACAACTTCTTCAACGAGCACATCAGAGTGCACAACTCCCGTCACGCTTTCGGCAAGCTTGTTTCGGAAGATCACTTTCCCGTCGGTGCCAATGACAACAACGCCAACACTCAACGAATTCACTGCGTCACGGATCAATAGCAGCCATTCAACATTGACTGCTTCTTTAGATTCATCTGTTTCAGCGGGAGCAACTGGAATGACAACAACTGATTTCTTAGATGCTGAGACAAACAACAAATAACTCACCACGCCGGCCGCTAATCCGGTCAAGAGACCGAGGAAAAAGTTCATGACGCAAGTCCTTCAACTTTTTCTTCACCCTCGCCAAGACGACCTCCTCGACGGTGATCTCCGCCAGGCGGGATTTCACCAGTGATGAGATACTGCACAAAATGCGCGACATTGACCGCATGATCGCCAATGCGTTCATAGAAGCGAGCAGTCACCGCCATCTGAATAGCTACAGAGAGATCGATGGTTCCTGCGCTGTGTGATTCGAAAATGCTTTCGATGAACTGCCGGTGCAGGTAGTCCAAAAACAAGTCCATGTCGTCGACAGCCTTAGCCATTGGCAAGTCAAGATCGGCATAGGCCTGAATTGCGTGACGAAAGAGAATTTGCGCCTGAGTACCCATGCGACCAATCAAGCCGCGCATCTTTGGGTCAAGCTGAATTCCGTGTATACGGCGGGCAACTTTGCAGATATTGACCACGAGGTCGGCCGACCGTTCAATATCGGCCGTCATTTTCATGATCGTGACCGCGTGGCGTAGTTCGCTCGCTACCGGAGCGTGCAAGGCCATAAGAGCGATGCAACGGTCCTCAAGTTCCATGGCCCGTGAATCAATTTCGTCGTCCGCCAGAATTTGGTATTCGGCACCTTCGAGGTCTTGATCTAACAAAATCTGGGTTGCTCGCGGAATACTTTCAACCAGGCTTGCCGTGACTCGCAACAGTTCGGAACGCAGTTCTAGAAGTTCGTCGTGCGCCAGACGGTTCACTTCTTATCGATCCGACCGGCGAATGAACTCACGGTGAATAAACATAGGTAAGACATATGTACCGCTACCTACGACTCCGTAAATTCGCAGTGAACAAAGAGAAAACTCATTCACTTGTGGGCGGGACTTCCAGAGGTCGTTGAATGCCGCCGAGGGGTGTTGGATCACCAATCGCCCGTTGACGGTGGCGAGCCGCACCCGAATGTTCGGGCGGCAATCCGGTCACTTGGAAACGCACCTTTTCACCGATGTTCACCGCATGGTCACCAATTCGCTCGTAAAAGCGCGCCACAACGGCCAACTGAATGGCCACCTGAAGATCGATTCGCCCAGCCGCGTGAGATTCAAAAATGGCCTGGATGAACTGACGTTGCAAATCATCTAAGAAAGAGTCCATGTCGTCAATCGCGGCCGCTCGTGGTGCATCCATAGTCATATACGCGCTAGTGGCTTCGCTGAATAGGTGACGAGCCTGCTCAGACATCTTGAGTACCAGGCCGCGCAATTTGGGGTCAAAATCGTGACCATAAATGCGTCGGGCTGCTTTACAAATATTGACCACCAAGTCGGCAGAGCGCTCGATTTCGGCGCAAATCTTGAGAGCCGAAATCACCTGCCGTAATTCACCCGCGACTGGCGCTTGCAACGCCAAAATTTGGATACAACGATCTTCAAGATCAATCGTTCGAGCATCAATTTCATCGTCAGCCATGATCATGACTTCAGCCCCGGCGAGATCTTGTTCGAGCAGAACCGCAGTGCACTTGGGAATACTTTCGACGACTCCGGCTGAAATACGAACAAGTTCTTGTTGAACATCGCCCAGATCACGATGGAACATTTTGCGGGCTTCAGTCATTTTTCGCTCCTCAGCCGAATCGTCCGGTTACGTATGACTCAGTTCGCTCATCAGAGGGAACTGAGAACATCTTTTGCGTGAGGTCGAACTCGACCATGACACCAGTACGACGATCACTCACAGTATTGACTTCCGTTGTGAAAAATGCCGTGCGGTCGCTAACTCGTGCAGCCTGCTGCATGTTGTGAGTCACGATGATGATCGTGTAATCCTTTTTGATTTCCTGCATCAAGTCTTCGATACGCGCCGTCGCGATGGGGTCAAGCGCCGAACACGGTTCATCCATCAAGATGACATCGGGTTGAACAGCAATACAACGAGCAATACACAAACGCTGTTGCTGACCGCCAGACAAACCAAGCGCTGAGGCCTTCAGGCGATCTTTTACTTCATCCCACAACGCGGCACGACGTAACGATTGCTCGACCAAATCATTGAGGTCAGATTTTGAAATATTGCCGACCAAACGCGGTCCATATGCAACATTGTCGAAAATGCTCTTCGGAAACGGATTCGGCTTTTGAAAAACCATGCCGATGCGCCGGCGAACTTCATTGGGGTTGACTTCAGAGTTATACAAATCAACGCCGTGATACTCAACGAGGCCTTCAACTTTGGCTGAATCAATGAAATCATTCATACGGTTGAGACAACGTAAGACTGTGGTCTTGCCGCATCCTGATGGTCCAATGAAAGCAGTGATTTCATGTTCGCGAATGTCAAGGGTGACATCACGAACTGCACGGAAATCTCCATACTTCACACTGAGTTCTTTCACTGCAAAAACCGGTGATTCTGTACTTTCAGTCGCCATCTGACGCTCCTTGACCTCTGAGATGAGCGGAACAGCAGTTGCTGTTACGCTCGATTTGCCCGCAGTTTCATTACTCATTACGAGCCCACTCGCTTGGCTTCAAAGTGATTTCGCAACAAAATTCCGACGATGTTGAAGGCCAATACCAAGACCAACAAAACCAGCCCAGCCGCAGCAGCAGCATTAGACCAGCCAACACTGCTTTCTCCCGGATCGGGCCGACCCGACCAGCTGTAAATCAACATTGGGATTGCGGTGAACTTTCCGGAAAGCGAAGTTTCAGGAAGTAATCCAGTGATGGCACCAATCATGATCAGCGGTGCAGCCTCGCCAAGTGCACGGGCTAGTGACAAAACAGTTCCGGTCAAAATGCCGGGCATCGCGTATGGAATGACGTGGTCACGTGTGACTTCCCAACGAGAAGCACCAATGCCATAGCCGGCATCACGCAAACCGCGCGGCACCGCTCGAATCGCTTCCATACTTGTGATGATGACAATTGGCAAAACCAAAGTCGCCAGCGTCAGCGCAGCGGCAATCACTGAGCCGCCGTTAGTGACTGGCTTGAGCCAACCTACGAAAATAATGAGACCAAGAACGCCGTAGATCACTGCGGGAACTCCGGCGAGGTTGCGGATGTTGACCACAATGAAACGAGTCACTGCATTTTGCTTGGCATATTCTTCAAGGTAAATCGCAGCACCGACTCCGAGTGGCACGGCGATAACCAACACTCCAAGCCCGATACCAAAAGAACCAAATAAACCAGGCCAAATACCTACCTTGCTGGCTTCTGAACCAATCGTGTCCGTTAAGAAACCAGTTCCCTTTTCGGTGAGCGCTGGAATCGCTTGCGTCACGATTCGGGCGAGCAAGGCAAACAGCGTCAACAGAGTGAACGACACTGCAATCAGCAAAACGACACCGAGAGCAATCGACGGTAGATGCTTGCTCTGACGCGTAATTGTCTGATGCACTTCAGAACGAGTGATCGAGCGCTGAGATTCGGAGACGATAGCCATAATGACCTAGTACTGCTGCCGAACTCGTTGAACAAAACGATCGCCGATGACGTTGAGCGTCATCGTCATCAAAAACAACAACAATCCAACAAAGAACAAGACTTGAAATGGTGCCCCAGAATTCACTTGGTCGGTGCCGCCAGCAGCGTTAGTCATAGCTGCGGTCATCGTGAGACCAGGTTCGAGCGGATTCAATGTGCGGGGCCCCGAACCATCGCGCCCACCGGCCATTGCAGCAACCATCGTTTCGCCGATAGCACGCGACGTAGCGATGATGAATGCGGCAACGATTCCTGACACTGCTGCTGGAATGACAATTCGAATCGTCGTGGTGCTTTTGCGGGCACCAATGCCGTAACTCGCTTCGCGCAACGAAGACGGCACTGCCCGCAACGCGTCTTCACTAATTGACGCCATGATCGGAACAACTAAAACACCAATCGCTAAACCAGCGACCAACATGTTGCGGATTGGGGGTTGGCCTGGAAAAAAAATCGGATTCACAATGTTTGGGGCGATGAACTTAAGAGCGAAATATCCGACGATGACTGACGGGATTCCCGCCAACACTTCAACAATCGGCTTAAGAATTTTGCGTACCTTTGTTGGAGCGAATTCGCTGAGGTACACCGCGGTGCCAAGACCAAGAGGAACTGCGACCAACATCGCGATCATTCCCATGATGACACTCCCGAGAAAAATCGTGAGTAAGTCAAAACGTTCGCGACGAGGGAACCAGCCTGGGGCTTCGCTCAAGTCGCGCAAAATGCCGAAGTTCCAGCCAATAGAACTCAAGAAATTAAGTGTTCCTCGGGCCAAAACAAACAAAATCAGCGCACTCACGATGATCGTGACAAGCGCTGATCCACCTAACAATCGACGCATGCGCCGATCATGAGCGCGGCGTCGCGGATCTCCTCGGAGATCCGCGACAGCCAGCAACCCATTCATAACTATTAGCCTCGCGCAGTCCATGCGTCGAGGGACAATTGCTGCGTTGCCGAGTCGAGCTGGACATAACCAGCTGCGCTGACCTGCTCGCCACCCTGGGCCGACAAGTACAGATCAACGTAAGCGGCGATGGCTGGGTTTTCAACAGCCTTGGCCTTGTTCACGTAGAGGTACAAGGTGCGGGAGAAGGGGTACGAACCGTCAGCGATGGTCTCGTCGGTCGGCAAGACGCAAGCGCCTTCCTTGTCGGCGATCGCAATGGCCTTCATACGAGCCTCTTCGGCCTTGTAGTAGGCGTAGCCCACCCAACCAAGTGAGGTGTCAGCGCTTTCAATGCCGTCCACGATGACATTGTCATTGGGGCTGGCGGTGTAGTCGGCACGGCTCACCATGTCGGTACCGCGGTCTTCAGAAATTGACTTGAAAGCAAACTCAACGAACGAGTCGTAGGTTCCGCTCTCTTCACCAGGTCCATAGATGCTCAACGGGGCATCGGGCAAGGTTGCAAATGCCGATCCCAATTCGCCAGCAATGGCGTTGGCGTCAGCCCAACTCGAGAAACCTTCGGACTCCGGTCCGACCAAGGCATACAGAGCAGCTTTGTCGAGACATTCGATGGCTGTGTTTGCCGGGCTGGTGGCCACGGTCAAACCGTCGATGGCAACTGCGAGTTCGATGTATTCGACTCCGCCGTCAGCGCACATGGTCATCTCTTCTTCTTTGATGGCTCGCGAGGCGCCAGTGATGTCACTATCGCCAGCACAGAACTTCTTGAAACCATCGCCGGTTCCAGGGCCTTCAACGGTCACCTTGAGGTTGCCGCCTTCAGCGGTTCCGGCCAATTCGCCGACCTTGATGGAAATGGGCTCAACGGTTGATGAACCAGTGACAAAAACGCTGCCACCTTCAGTTGATGAGGCATCGTCATCTCCACCGCATGCGGCGAGTGGAAGGGTGACGATCATGGCTGCGAGGAGCGACCACTGTTTGAGTTTCATTTGAATATGTCTCCTTGGGTAGGTATCACACGGGTTCACGTACCGTGTGAGCCGAACCTTAGAAATGCAACCTTGCGTTTACCTGTTGTACAGATGAACGAGAGGTTAACTCACAGGAACATCTTGGGGCACCCCTAGTCGCGGCTGATACGTCGGGTTTGTTGGTGTGCCGCCCATTCATACAGGATTCGTTGCGGATGGGGTTCGAAAAGTGCTGGTCCGACGCGTGTCCATGAATCGTCGGGCAATAATTCGTACGCCGCAGCCGTCTCGGAGAGCAAAGTTTCAAACGTTTTGTTCAGCCAGTCTTGGTGTTTGGGATGTGTCAACGGGGTTAACACTTCGACTCGCTTATCTAAATTGCGGCCCATCAGGTCAGCCGAACCGATCAGGTGTAACGGCACCCCTGCACCTTGGCCGTTGGCAAAACGGAACACTCGCGAATGCTCGAGATAACGACCCAATACCGACCGCACTCGGATGTTCTCGCTTAAACCGGGCACCCCAGCCCGCAAGCAACACAAGCCACGAATGATGAGATCGACCTTGGCCCCTTGTTGGCTCGCGGCGTACAACTCTTCGGCCATTTCGGCATCAGCCAGCGAGTTGACCTTGATCGTGATGTGGCCCTTGTCGCCCATCGCACCTTCGCCACGAATGAGATCGATCAGACGGCTCCGCAAATAATCCGGGGCCACGAGAAGTCGTTTGTATTCGACATCGCGGCTGTAACCAGTGAGGTGATTAAACAACTGCGCGGCATCAGTTGTGATGTCGGGCTCGCTCGTAATGTAGCCGAGGTCTTCGTACAGCCGAGCTGTACGCGAGTTGTAGTTGCCAGTACCGAGGTGGACGTAGCGCCGCAAACCGTCGCTGTCTTCGCGCACAACCAAAACACACTTGGCGTGAGTCTTTAGACCAACAACGCCGTACACCACGTGCACGCCCGCACGTTCAAAAGCCTTGGCCCACGTGACATTGGTGGCTTCATCGAAGCGCGCCTTCAACTCAACAAGAACTGCAACTTGCACGCCACGTTCGGCCGCCCGAATGAGATGCCGCGCAATCGGGCTATCGCCACTCGTGCGATACAACGTCATCTTGATACTTTGCACGCGCGGATCGTCAGCTGCTTGCGATAAAAATTCTTCAACTGAACTAGCGAAGCTTTCGTACGGGTGATGAAGCAACAATGCTCGTTCACGAACAACAGCAAAGATTGAACGGTCAAGTTCTTCAGCAGCAGCAAGTCGTCCAGCTGTCACTGGCTGCCACTGATCGTCCTTGAGATCGGGGCGATCGACTGCATGCATCTGCCACAAACAAGTCAGATCAACGAGCCCATTGACTGCGGTCACATCGACTTCAGTCAGGTCATGTTCTTCAGTGAGAAGTGACAACATTTCGGGCGAAACATTCTGATCAATTTCAAGTCGGACAGCGCGCCCAAAACGACGACGACGTAATTCAACTTCAACCGCTTGCAACAAATCGTCAGCGTCTTCATCTTCAAGAGAGAGGTCGGCGTTACGCGTCACACGGAATGTCGTGGAATGAGCAACCTCCATTCCAGGGAAAAGTGAACCAAGATTTTGGATAATCACTTGCTCAACTGCCACAAATCGCGTGCCACCCGGAAGCGCCAAAAGCCTAGGGAATAATGTCGGAACCTTGACCCGTGCAAAACGTTCTTCGGATGTTGATGGATCGCGAACGATCGTTGCCACGCTTAATGCGAGGTTGGACACGTACGGGAATGGGTGCGCGGGGTCGACCGCCAGCGGTGTTAAGACCGGGAAAATTCGACGCTGATAAAAGTCGTCGAGGTAAGCAATCTCGTCAGGCGTGAGATCGGCCCACTCACACAGCTCCACGCCTTCGCGCTTGAGTTGCGGTAACAACACATCGTTCAAGAGTCGCTGTTGACGCTGCGATAATTCTTGAACTCGCGTCAACACTTTTGAAAGTTGTTGGGCCGGAGTGAGACCATCAGGCAAGCGAGCTGTAATGCCAGCAGCCTCTTGGTCTTTCATCGCCGCAACACGGACTTGGAAAAACTCATCGAGGTTCGATGAAAAGATGGCGCAGAACTTCAGTCGCTCTAGGAGCGGGATACCGGGCTCGGTTGCGAGACGCAGGACGCGCTCGTTGAAATCAAGCCAACTCAGTTCTCGGTTTAATAAACGATGATCCACGCGGATCCCATTCAATAGTCAGCACCGACATCATGTCGGTGTATTTACCTGATGTTCAGGAAAGATTTTCGTCGAAGCCGAGATCCCACTCGACGGTGACGTTCTCGCGCTCGCCATCACGCTGGATGCGCTCACGATTGCGCTTGAACTGCGGATCGGTATAGGGCAAGAGAACTAAACGAGCCAAGGCACGGGTGCGGAATTCTTCGATGACCGTACGATCGCCAAAGTCGCCAACGACGTCCCAGTGCGGGGCTACGGGGCCGAGGAACACGATGCGGACATGTGCTCGAGATTGTGCTGAGGTATGTAGATCGGACATGAGGCTCCTTGGGTGCGAAATGCCGTTGGTTTGTCGAGATTTCGGTCAATTTTCTGGACTGTGCCAAAAAACTTACTGATTTCTCAACGGAAAAACCGCTGGTCAGGCAAACCCTATCGGCGAGACTGCCGTGTCAGAACTAACCCTGACTGGTTCCCCCGAGCCAGACATGGTTAACTGAAAGCGGTTGGGAACGACAACAACCCCGGTGAACGTCTCATTGGGGTCAAGAAGTACTCAGCTTCTCATAGGGCGAAGCGGGCGGAAACCACCTTCGCACAAGGAGAAAGACCCATGAATCAAGACTCAGTAGCCTCCTGGATGGCCGATGGCGCTTGTCGCGCCTACCCGCCGAACACCTTTTTCCCCAGCGATGGGGTGGGCGTTGATAAAGCCCGCAAGATTTGCGCGACTTGTTCAGTCACCGCCGCTTGTTTGGAATATGCCCTCGAAAACCACATCGATCACGGTGTGTGGGGGGCATGTAGTGAACGCGAGCGCCGTCGCATCAGTAAGCGTCGCCGGATCGCCGTCCAGGCCCTCTAAAACGCCAAGAATTGAGTTATTGGCCCGGCCCGTAGGGTCGGGTCAGTACTTCACTCCGACTTGGGGTCGTCCTTTGCGCCGTCTTCGAGACCCTTCTTGAACTCTTTCTGCGCCTGGCCGAGACTTCGGGCGAACTTGGGAATCTTCGCTCCGCCAAACATCAAGGCGACGACAACACAAATTCCTATGATTTCAGGTGTTCCTAGGACTGCAAGCATGGTCTTAGGGTAGCACCGGAACTGGGCTGTCAATCAACACAGTCCCGTCATATCGAGCTTCTACGGTGACAAAGCCATGCGGTGTCGGCACTGTGGCTTTCACCCATTGCAAATCTCCCAAAACCGGTTTGATCCGCACTGAACCGTACCCAGGTTCGGCGGGGGTAATACCGGCGATATAACGCACGAGATCGCTCGTCGGAGTCGACGACCAACCGTGACATTTGGTGCCACCAACCCAACATTCGGGCCACGTGGTTTCGCCAGCGTCGACGAAAACTTGCCACTCGCGACACGAATCAAGAACCAGATCGTGTCGTCCAGCTGCTGCCAGCGCATCGTGCACCACGTATTGAAAGAACGGTTCGGCTTCAACCATCTGATGATGAACATCCCAAGGGGGCGACGCCGGAAAACCATTCATGAGATACACGAAACCTTGACCATCACCCTCAACAGTGAGTCGATCCATCACGAATGAATGGCGAATGAGCTTGCTTCGATCGGTGATTCCAGCAACTACTCGCGGGACGCGTTCCAATGGAACTAACCGAGCGACGATTGCTAGCGCACCTGGATGTTGGGCTGCTTCGGGCCGTGGTTCACCGTCAACGATGTGATCGATATAAACGCCCCGAGCATCATCCCAAAAAACTTCAAATGCATCTTTGACTGATTGATGGCGCGAACGTGCCCAGCGGGCATTCGCATTGTTACCAACCCACTCGCTCATTTCAGCAAATTCATCGAGACCACGAGCCCACAATGCGTTAGTTGTTGATGCACATCCATTCATGTACACGCTCGCCCAATCGGTCAGTGCCCAGCCGGTGACATCGTGTAACAGATTGTCATCACCCAAGAATGATTCAAACCAGCGCAAAACCCGTTCGGCGATTGATAAGTATTCACTCACAATTTCTTTGTCACCGGCGTAGCGATAGATGTTGAAGATGGAATGAATCCAATGCAATGCCCAATCGGGGAGATACATCCGATCATCGGCAGCAAAATCTGAAGCCGCAGCCATCGCCAACATTCCATCAGGTCGTAAATGCGTCGCTAATTGCGGATGCCATAACGGCATTGACCAATCAGGGTTTGATACAAAGTCAACCATTTGATGCACTACCGAGTCGCCAGTCCAGGCTCGTTGTTCACGTGTTGGGCAATCAACGTACGCGTCAAGCGCGCATAGATCGACGGTACGTAGACCAATTGCATGGATCAGATTTAGTTGTGGATCTGAACATTCAAACGATGCACCAGCGGGACGAGGTCGATGTTGATCGGTAACTTCGATCGCTAATTCAATTTTTGCATGATCAACCGACGATTCATTGTTGTCAGGTGTGCGAATCGCTGCGTGGATATAGCGCATGCCGAGAATGTCAAATGATTCAAATGTTCCGATCTCACCATCACAGATATAACGCAAGCCCGCATGTTGACCCAACGTCACCAATTTGTTTGAGCTATCAATATGTTCGGAGACTGCAATATCAATAACGGTTCCGGGAACTGCATCACGAATTCGTAAGGTCATGAGCCCAGCGGCAATGTGACCAAGATCAAAGTAACGAAGTTCAACGGCGTTATCTTCTGTCGACATTGGCGTGTCTTGATCAAGCAATACCTGGCGAACTGGATCGGCGTTATGTGGTGAACCAACGACACGCGCATTGCCGATGTCTTTTGCTACATGCGAATTGCCACCTTGGAACGAAGTTCGCACTGGCGGCCGCAACATTCCGAAAGGTGAACTCGGTGGAGATTTTCGACCGTCGGCTCCCGTGTGCCGCGGAGTGATTTCAAAAGCAGCCTTCCACGATGAATCATCAAAGCCCACGAACTCCCAACCCCATGGATGTTGCGTTGCATCAAATGACTCCAAGGGCAAACAGGCCACGTCACCAGGTACCGGAACTGCTGTCCATGCTTCGCCCCGTTGCGACTTCCATGAACGATCGGTCACGATCCATTCATCATTGATACGCGCCTCAAATACCAATGAACCCGCGCCCAGCGAATACGTAGGCGGAACCGGGACCCACCACGAAGTGGATTGACCAAAATGTCGAGCAGTGATTGCGAAAACGTTGGTTCCCTCGCGTAAATGCGGGGCGACATCAACGAGGTCGTAATGCGCACTTCGCGGTTCAGCCCGCACCGGACCACGCGCCACGACCACCCCATTGACTCGCAAGATGTAACGCCCATCCACCCAAATCCGTGCTGGCGCAGAACGTGGTACCTGAGTGACTGCAAATTCACGACGAAACAAAACGATCTTGTCACTGGGGTCGACCAACACCGGTCGAGTCGCCGTCTCCATGGTGAGGGCCGGCGCTCCATGCCAAATCCAGCGGGCCTTCCACGCCGGCTCAAATGGATGCGGATGTTCAAGTTGCACACCTACCCCATTTCTTTACTGGTGTTCTCGGTGAACTTAGCAGTCGTAGTGCTTAGTGAGCGATGAGTGAATATGTCAAAGTGGTGCTGTGCTTGAATGCGTCATCAACATCAGTGAGGGTCGCAATCATGAAGTTTTACAGCGACTTGCTGATGTGTGCGCTCATGATCTTCTTGATGTTCATTTTGATCCCGAGCACAATCGCAGCGTTTTCACATTGATGGGCGTTGCTGCGCCACGACGGTTGACCAAACTCGCGGTGCAACTACTTCAACTAGACACGCATCAGGGTGTCCACCCCCGGCTCGGTGTTGTTGACGTTGTTCCGTTTGTTCCTCTTGATGAATCAACGATGCATGACGCGATATTGGCACGTGATGAATTTGCTCATTGGGCCAGTTCTGAATTATTGGTACCGTGCTTCCTCTATGGCGATGAGCGGTCTCTGCCCGATATTCGTCGCCAAGCGTGGACGAAGCTTCAACCGCAAATTGGACCTGAGACGCCACACGCAACTGCCGGCGCAATGTGTGTTGGCGCTCGCGATTTATTAGTGGCTTACAACGTGTGGCTTGACGCGACAACGACTAGAGACATCGCCCGCGCTATTGCGCAATCGGTCCGTGGCGATGGCATTCGTACATTGGCCCTCCATGTGGGAAATCAATGGCAAGTCAGCATGAACCTGATTGATCCCGATCGTATTGGTCCTGACATTGCGACTGAGCGCGTCATCAACATTGCCCATCAACACAACGTTGCAATTGACCATTGCGAACTCGTCGGATTGATACCACAGCACGCGCTGAACAAGATTTCAGAACAGCGTTGGAGTGAACTTGACCTCAGCGCAGAACAAACAATTGAATTTCGCCGTCAACACGGCTACTCATTTGCTGCGTAACGAAAAATCAGGCTGTGGCAATACGACGGTTTGACTGAGCACGTTGGCGACGCAGGCGGCGGCGTTCGCGCTCGGACAATCCACCCCAAATACCGAACTTCTCGCCATTCACCAGGGCGTACTCAAGGCAATCCATACGAACGACACAGCCGCGGCACACTTCTTTGGCCTCACGGGTGGAAGCACCGCGCTCAGGGAAAAACAGGTCGGGGTCAACACCCAAGCAGTTCGCTTGGTCTTGCCAGTTGTTGTTCTCGCTCATCGATTCGTTCATGTGGCTGCCTGCCATCTTGACCCTTAGGTCACTCGTGTGTGGTTCTTGTCCGCGCGATGCGCAGGGCAGTTCCACACGTGTAACTACATGCATGTCATTCTGCTCTATCGGTGACCCCTAATGCAAGGGGAAATTTGACAAAAGCCCTGACAGATGGCAGCGCGCAAGCGCACAAGAGATTTTCTTGAGACGCCTCAGCCCAAGATTTCTTCAGCCGCGAATGAAGTACGGGTTGCTCGGTTGACCGCCGGCGAGGTGCTCGAGAACTGCAAGCGACTGCGTGGGCGACGCCGAACCCTGCTCGAGCGCAGCGACTGTGGCTTGATGATTATTGCGATAAACGGCTTCGGCGTCTTCGGCCTCAGGATTGACCCATACCGCTGTGAGCAGGACAAATGCATCACTTTGGCCGATTTCAGTGAATCTTTGCGCCGCGTATTCGGTGACGCCGTGGGCGACCCCGGCTTGGGCCGCACCCCACGTGAGTTCACCGTGGCGATCATTGGCGATGGCCGCCTTGTTGACGAATAACGTCGCCGGAGTGACTGGCACATTGGGTTTCCACACCACTAAAAACGGGATGTGGCCCACAGTTGGCGACCCCAATGTCGTGACAAATGCACTTCCCACTGGCCCAGATTTTTTTCCTAAAACAGTGTTGATGTGCGCGGCATTTGCCCCGTCGCCAGCAAATCCTTCACCAACTTCGAAACTCATGTCGCTCGTTTCGCTCATGAAACATCTCCATTTGTTCGGCTCGCGAGGCGTCCATAGCGCGACATCTTCAGTGTGTCAGTCGAGTCAGTACCGGGTTTGGTGTCGTAGGCCAAGAGCGCGACATACCGCGGCACATCGCCTTCAATCATGGTCACTCGATGCATGCTCCAGCGACCATTGAACAACATCAAGGTGCCCGGGGTCATCGGTTCAGTACGCACAGACTCTGGCGACTGTTCATTCATTACTTTTTGAATCGTCTCGTAATTAGGTTGCTCAGCATTCCGAATCTGCTTGGCATTTTCGAAATGACCACCGCTTAATGACGACTGAATCGCAATTGACACAACAAAATCAGTCATATCGAAGTGCCAACCCAGCGAATCACCAGCGCGCATCACCGCAAGATTGAGTGCACCAAACGGGTCGGCGTAACGAAACAGTTCGTTCAGCCCAAGACATTGACGAATGAAATCAAGTAACGGGTCCCATTCGTAGAGCGCTCGCAAACCATCATCATGAGCAAATTGGTCATACGCAACTACTTCAACTGAACTCTGAGTGATCGTGTTACGCGGGTGCCCAACCGGAAATGATTCATCGACTGGTCCTAGGTAAGGAGTCGCGCGCGAAGCCGACCGGAAGGCTTGGGCAGCCAGCGCATCAGATTGTTGGCGCAAAATCTCCACTGCTTCTGACGTCAAAAAATCTGGCAAAACACATACGCCCTGCGTTGTCATTTGTTGCACGCACGACTCAATCAAGCCCTGATCATTCAGGTTGTAGCGGTGCGTATTGATCATTTGCGCAGGAAGCACAGTATGAGAGTAACTGACTCGCCTACGCTGAAAACATGCCCATTCATTTACGAGCCGAACCAGGCGATTACGCCCCCGCTGTTTTGTGCCCTGGCGACCCCCGCCGCGCCAAGTACATCGCCGAAACCTTCTTTGATCCGGGCGCCCGTTTAGTGAACGAAGAGCGAGGCATGTTGGGCTACACCGGCACGTTTGAAGGTAAGCCCATCAGCGTTCAGACCACTGGCATGGGTGCACCGAGCGCCGGCATCGTGTTTGAAGAACTCTGCATGCTTGGAGCCAAGCGACTCGTTCGCGTTGGTACGTGCGGTGGCCTGCAAACCAATCTGCGTATGGCCGACACCGTGATTGCAATCAGTGCATCGGCAGATGATCAAACGCCCATTCGATATTGCGGCATGAATGGTTTTGCACCAACCGCAACATTCTCGTTAGTTGAAGAGGCCGCACGTTTAAGTCGCGCCGTCAGTGACCGCGTGTTTGTCGGTCCAATCGTGACCAGCGGTTTGTTCTACGATCCAGATCCCAACACCTTTGGCATGTGGCGACGTTTGGGTCACTTGGGCGTCGAGATGGAAGCGTCAATGATGTACACCATCGCCACGCTCAAAGGTATTGAAGCATTGGCAATCATGACCGTCAGCGACGTGATTGATCCTGACGGTGGCAATGTTGAACGTATCTCGGATGAGGACTTGAAAAAAGGCGTCGATCAAATGATGCGTATCGCCTGCCAAGTCGCCGTCAGCTAACTCTTCTGAAGTAGATCAAGCTGTATTAAATCAGACAGTTTTAAATCAGGCTGTATTAAATCAGGCTGTATTAAATCAGACCTAGTTCGCGGACAGCGTCGCGCTCTTCAGCCAGTTCGGCCGTTGATGCATCGATCTTGCCGCGGCTGTATGCGTCAATGTCGAGACCCTGAACGATTTCGTACTTGCCGTCCTTGCACACGCACGGGAAGCTGGAGATCAAACCTGCGGGCACGCCGTAGCTGCCATCACTCGGAATAGCCATTGATACCCAGTCACCAGGTGCAGTGCCAAGAGCCCAGCTACGCACGTGATCGATTGCTGCGTTTGCCGCCGAAGCAGCCGACGATGCACCACGGGCTTCGATGATTGCGGCGCCGCGCTTGGCAACGGTTGGGATGAAAGTTGAGTCAACCCAGGCGTGATCGTTCACTGCCTGGTAAGCGTTCTTGCCGCCAACTTCGCAATGAAACAAGTCGGGATACTGAGTCGTTGAGTGGTTGCCCCAGATGGTCATCTTCTTCACATCAGTAACGGTCGAGCCGAGCTTTTGTGCGATCTGACTGACCGCACGGTTGTGGTCGAGACGAGTCATCGCGGTGAAGCGACCTGGATCAAGATCTTTGGCGTTCTGCTGAGCAATTAAGGCGTTGGTGTTGGCGGGGTTACCGACAACGAGCACCTTGATGTCGCGCTTTGCTGAACGTGACAATGCTTCACCTTGCGGCTTGAAGATGCCACCGTTGGCGCTCAAAAGATCGGCGCGCTCCATACCCGCCTTACGGGGCATGGCGCCTACAAGCAAAGCAACATCGGCGTCACCGAAAGCAACGTCAGCGTCATCGGTTCCGACGATGCCTGCGAGCAATGGGAATGCGCAGTCGTCGAGTTCCATCTTCACACCTTCAAGAGCCTTGAGGGCTGGTGTGATTTCAAGAAGCTGCAAGATGACCGGCGTATCGGGTCCGAGCATGGCGCCTGAAGCAATACGGAAAAGGAGGCTGTAACCAATTTGGCCGGCAGCACCGGTCACGGCAACGCGTACGGGGGTTTTGGAAGTCATGGGCTAGATCGTATGTCGCCCGAACCCGAATCCTGAAAATTCAGCGAGAAAAATGAGCGTAATGGGCGTGAAAAGTGCCTAATTTGACACGATTTCGCGCCCAAGGGCTTTCCAGATTTCTTCGGCGTAATAGGTGATGCCTTCGCGCTCAAGGTGAATACCGTCGGCCGTCAAACAATTGCCGGAACACAACGTCGCGACCAACTGCCAATCGAGCACAATCACATTTGGATACGTCGCTGGCAAGGCCCGAATCTTTTCGTTATTCGCATCGGTCCAATCGCGATACGCCTTACTGGTCAACACGACCACTTGAGGAACATCACTCAATGCTTGCATCATGGTGTCGAGAGTTTCTTGGCTCATCGGACCGTTTGTGCCGAGGTGAACAACTGCCGCATCCATCGTGACGCCAAGTTCTTTCAACTGCACGAAAATATCGGCGCCCATTTTTCCTTGGCGATCTTGAACCGCGTCAACAACGACTCCTAAACCAGCCAGAGCCGGCGCCGCCCCCTTCATGACCGAATCTCCAAGTGCAAATACGTCGTAATGCGGAGGCACATACGTTGTCGTTGTTGTCGGCGCAGCAGTTGTCGTTGGAGCATCACTTGCTGTTGGCGCCGCCGTTGTTCCAGGCACTGAAGACGGTGTTGTTGATGAAGTTAACGCGCCAAGCACATCAGTCACCGAGCCTTCGCCGGCGTCCAGCGAAGCCTGAACATCATTCGCCTTATATTCGGCGGTTACCAAACTGAACGCGGCGAAAACTGGCAAAGCGATTGAACACGAAACAATAACAAGCAGTTCTCCAGGTCTACTACGCAGGAGAGCCTGAATTGACTCCTTCAGGCGTCGTTCACGGATGGGAAGTTCTACATAGCGATACGAGAATTCAGTAATGACCACGGTCACCAACATCGCTGCAATGAACTCATGTGGTTTCAGTGCAATTCCAGTTTCGTGACGCAATGCCTGAAAAACCGGCCAGTGGTACAAATACAAACCGTACGAACGCTCACCAATGGTGCGTAGCACAACATTGCCAAGCACTCGACCTGTGAACGCTTTTTGGTGGGCGACTGCCGAGATCACCATCAATGTCGCAATACCCGTTAAGAACAGACCCCCACGGAACAACCACGGGTCAGCATGCAACCCATCTTCACCTACGAGGTGAACGATATGAACCTTCCACATCAAAAAGCCCAATAAACCCAAGCCAATAATGGCCACCGGATCCATCATCGGACCCTTGCGTTTCATCGGACCACGCAGCAACGCGTACGGTCGCCACACAATTGCGAGCGCTGCACCGAGCAGCAACCCAGTTGCCCGCGTAGGTGTTGACAAATACAAGAAATCAACCTTGCTGATACAACGATCGCCCAATTCCCAAAATGCGTTTGGCGTAGTAGTGCAACTTTCGCCGATGCGACCAGTCGGCATCACAAGAGCCACGAAACCAGCGATGGCCGCCGCGATACCTATAAACCACATCGCAACGCGTGGCAATCGATCTCGACCAGCTCGCAAAATGATCAACATGATGATCGGCCACAACACATAAAACTGCTCTTCAACTGCGAGCGACCACAAATGACGCAACGGTGCAAAGTCATTGGCCGCGGTGTAACCAGCGCCTACCCATACCTGGAACCAGTTCGAACCATAGAGAACGCCGGCAACGACATCGCCGCGTAAAGCACCTAAAGAGTCACGTTCACGAATTGAGGTCCACATGATGAGCAGAACCAACATCGTGAACAATGCGGGCAATAGTCGTCGCGCCCGACGCGCCCAGAATTCGCGCAAACTAATCGCACCCGTACGTTCTTCCTCAGCGACCAAAAGCAACGTAATGAGATAGCCACTGATGACAAAGAAGACCTCAACACCCAGATAGCCACCAGGCAACCACTTTGAGTTGGCGTGATAGATGATGACGGCGAGAACTGCCAAAGCACGCAGACCGTCGAGGCCGGGTAAATACGGCACTCGACTGATCTGTTGTGATCGAGAGGTCTCAGTAGTCGGGGCCATTAATCCCCAAGTCTGCCGTGAATCAGAGTTGCATTGACTTCACTTCGCAGAACTCTTCTAAACCGAATTTTCCGGCTTCACGTCCGAGTCCACTCTGCTTGTATCCGCCAAAGGGGGCAGCAGGGTTAAACGAGCCACCATTGACCTCAACCTGACCAGCCTTGAGGCGACGAGCAACCTGCTTGGCATGCTCGGGCGTCGCACTCCACACACCAGCGGCCAGGCCGTAGATGGTGTCGTTCGCAATGCGAATGGCATCTTCTTCGGTGTCATAAGGGATGATCGACAGCACTGGTCCGAAGATTTCTTCACGGGCGATTGTCATGTCGGGCGTGACATTCGAGAAAATCGTGGGCTGCACAAAGAAGCCAGCAGTGAGTCCCTCGGGGCTGGCCGTTCCACCGGTCACCAAAGTTGCGCCTTCGTCAATACCGGTCTGAATGAATCCACGCACACGATCACGCTGAACAGCTGACACCAATGGTCCGAGGCGCGATGCGGGATCGAACGGATCGCCGACCGTGAACTTTGCAGCGGCAGCAGCAGCGATCTGCTCGGCCTGCGCCAAGCGCGCACGAGGCACCAACATACGAGTCAAGGCAGTGCAGGTTTGGCCTGAGTTCAAGAAGCACTTACCAACACCGGCAGCAACAGCCTTGGTGAAACCTTCATCGTCGAGGTCGTCCAAGATCACATTGGGGCTCTTGCCACCAAGTTCGAGCGACACTTTCTTGACATTCTGCGACGCAACTTCGGCAACGCGCTTTCCGGCGCGTGTTGAACCGGTGAAGCTCACCATGTCGACATCGGGGTGAGCAGCAATGGCTTCACCAACAACGGGACCGACACCAGTGACCAAGTTGAACACTCCTGCCGGCAAGCCAGCATCGTGAACAATTTCAGCCAGAATGAATGCGTTAATCGGTGCTACTTCTGAGGGCTTCACAACCACTGTGTTACCTGCTGCAAGAGCAGGTGCAACCTTCAATGCGATTTGGTGCAACGGGTAGTTCCAGGGAGAGATACAGCCAACAACTCCGAATGGTTCGCGCACGACGATTGAGTTACCGATCTCTTCTTCAAACTTGTAGGTACCCAAAAGACCAGCAGTGATAGCAAAGTTGCCCTTGGGCAAACCAACTTGAATCATGGTCGCCATACCGACGGGCATTCCGACTTCGCGAGCAACTGCTTCAGCAATCTCTTGTGTGCGAGCCTCCAGTCCGGCATGAATCTTCATCAAGTACTCGGCGCGCTTTTCGCTCGGCAATGCGCTCCAGCCCTCAAATGCGGCCTTCGCTGCGGCGACTGCTTTGTCAACATCGCCAGTTGTTCCGTCAGGAATCGTGGCGATGATTTCTTCGGTTGCCGAGTTAGTGACTTCGAGGACGCCCTTGCCTTCGGAAGGAACCCAGGCACCGTTGATGTAAATCTTGTCGTAAGTGATCATGCCCACACGCTAGGCGCAAGCGAGGCGCTGTGTATTAGCGAGTCGGCGACAAACCGAGATTTGCGTAGATTTCACTCGTCGCGGTACTGCGATTCATGGTGTAAAAGTGCAAACCGGGCGCACCAGCATCAAGAAGTCCTTGGCACAACTCGGTCGCTGCGTCGACACCAATGCGACGAATTTCTTCGGCGTCATCGGTGCGATCCAGCCGTTCGGCAAGCCACGCAGGAAAGGCGGCCCCCGATAGTTCGGCCATCCGGCGAATTTGACTCTTATTGGTGACTGGCATGATGCCTGGCAAAATCGGTTTGGTGACACCAAGATCGACAAGTTCATTGACCATCTGCACGTAGACATCTAGATCAAAGAAGAATTGAGTAATTGCAAAATCAGCTCGCGACAATTTTGCGGCAAGAAACTTGCGATCAGTTGCGTGATCTGGTGAACGAGGGTGAAGTTCAGGGTGGGCGGCGATTCCAACTGAAAAACGTCCATCAGCCACAACATCTTCAAGAAGATCGCTGGCGTAGGTGTAATCGCTCGGCGCGGGTTCACCATCGGTGGGGACGTCTCCCCCAAGAGCCAAGATGTTTTCCACGCCATCGGTGGCGTAGTCATCGAGGATTTCGCGAATCTCTGAGCGCACATGTCCTTGGCAAGTGAGGTGGGCCATCGGGGTCAAGGTTGTTTCTTTGCGCATCCACGACACCACTGCATGAGTTCGTTGACGGGTGCTTCCACCCGCGCCATAAGTGACGCTGACAAAACTCGGAGCAAGCGGTTCGAGTTCGCCGATTGCTCGACCAAGCGACAACTGAGCGCCGTCGGTCTTAGGGGGAAAGAACTCAAATGAATATGTTCGGCCCGCGGCGAGGAGGTCTGCAATTCGAGCCATGGTCCAAGTTTAGGGGCGAAAGCTTCGAACGCTTCCTGTCACAAAATTCTGAGCGAATCGTTATATGACAACAATCGTCAGTCTAATGTGTCATTATTCAGTCACTAATCAATTAGCCGTATCTCATGAGGAGCAACAATGAGTCAACAAAATCCGTCCTTTTCACCGCCTCCCGCACCATCTTCCGGTGGAATACAAGGCGTGAATTTCAACCTATGGGATTTCCTTAACAGCCTCGGAGACGAGGCAAAAACGCGTCGTCATCCGAGTCTCAATCAGGCACTTTCTGGACTTGCTGGCGTTCTCATCGCTCTCGGCTGGATTGCTTTGCTGCGAGGCGATTCAGACTCACTTGCTGGCGCCTACGTTGGTGCAATGATCGCGTTCGGCGTCGGGTTAGTTGTTCGACTCAAAACTTCCAAATCAACGGAACTTCACGCTGCAGCTGTTGGTGTCGGAATTGCAAGTCTTCTGACCTTTTGTCTCGTGTTAGTTGGCGACACGCAAATGAACCCTGGGCTAGGCTTGATCCTGACCGCAGTTGCTCACGTCGCTGTCTGGGTACTTCCTGGATATCGCGGGCGGTCAATTTTCTTGGCATTTGCTGCGTTGGCTTTGATTTTTGGCTTTTCATCGCTCATCGGCGGAGAAATTTTGACGGCGGACCGATGTGATGAATATTACTACGGCGACGGAGACTTGCCGGACGAGTGCTACGACAATATTTATTCTGACTTGCCAGGTGAAGTTGGAGGCTTCGTGGGCAAACAAGGTGCGGTCTATCTCATTCTTGGTTCTGCACTGATTTTGAGCGTAGCCGCGCTGGATCGACGGGGATACAACGCAGTGGGTACGGCCCTCATTCCCGCAGGTTTGGTCGCGGTCTTGATTGGTTCACTGCTTATGGCGGTGAGCATGGCCAACGCCGGTGCCGGAATTCTTGGAGCCATTGCAGGAATCGCTATGTGTTACGTCGGTTCAAACGGACAGCGTCGAGCTTTGACATGGTGGGGCGCCACAACGACTTCAGTTGGAGTCAGCGGATTTTTCATCGCAGCCTTCAAACCTGACAGTGCAGGTGCCGTTGCCGGTGCGCTGATTATTTCAGGCTTGGTTGTTGGGCTGATCCCACTAGCTATTCAAAAGGCTCAAGAAGCCAAGGCTGCTCAAAGCACTCCCTAGATCTCAACTGCTCAGTGCTTGAAGTGGCGCTCTGAAGTAAAGACCATCGCGATGCCATGCTCGTTGGCTGCAGCGATGACTTCTTCATCGCGCATACTTCCACCAGGCTGAATCACAGCTTTGATTCCGGCTGCCGCAGTGGCATCGAGGCCGTCACGGAATGGGAAGAAGGCATCGCTTGCGCAGACTCCCCCATGTGCCCGACCAGCAGAACGCTCGGCCGCAATTCGTGCTGAATCAAGACGATTTTGTTGACCTGCACCAATTCCGAATGCTTGTTGATCTTTGGCAAAGACAATCGCATTCGAACTCACAACTGAACACACCTGCCAGGCAAATGCAAGGTCGGCCCATTGTTCGGCAGTCGGTTGAGTTGCGGTAACAACTTTCCAGCTACTGCGATCGAGATTGACGATGTCGGCATTTTGCACCAAAAAGCCACCATCGATTGAACGAATATCAAGTTTGCGGGCCGATGGTGCAGAGGCCGAGATCACTCGCAAGTTTTTCTTTGCCAACAACACTTCGAGTGCTTCAGTATCAAATGACGGAGCAACAACAACTTCAGTGAATACTGGTGCGAGAGCTTCAGCCATTGCTCGAGTCACTGGACGATTCACTGCAACGATTCCGCCGAATGCACTCACGGGATCACAAGCATTCGCCAATGAATACGCTTCGGCAATTGAACCTTGTGCCGACACTGCAACCCCACAAGGATTCGCGTGTTTCACAATGACGCAGGCCGCATCGTTGAGCTGATTCGCCAATCGCCACGCAGCTTCAGTGTCGTACAAGTTGAGATAACTCAGTTCTTTGCCGCCGTGTTGCACCGCAGTATCCCACCAACTGTTTTCACCATCAAAGCGATAACGCGCGCCCGACTGATGCGGGTTCTCGCCATAACGCAATTCTTGAACGCGGGTGCCGCCAATCAACAGATGTTCAGGGAGCGATTCGGGGGTTGCGTCTTGGGCCGTCATCCATTCAGCGATCGCAATGTCGTAGTGCGCAATTTCGGTAAATGCAATCGCTGCTAAGTCACGACGTGTTGTTGCCGAAATTAAACCGTTTGCTTGCACTTCTGCAATGACTCGTGAGTAATCACTTGGTCGAACAACAACCGCAACATGCGCATGATTCTTGGCGGCACCACGCACCAACGTCGGCCCACCGATATCGATCAGTTCAATACTCGGGTTGCTGTCAAAGGGATACAGATTGACAACGACGAGCGCGATCGGCGCGATGTTGTGTGTCTTAAGATCGGCGACGTGTGAAGCATCATCTAGATCAGCCAAAATGCCGGCGTGCACAGTCGGATGCAATGTGACCACGCGGTGTCCGAGCATCGCCGGATAACCCGTGAGGTCGGCGACGTCAGTGACAGCGAGACCGGCGTCGTTCAAAACTTTTGCGGTTCCGCCACTCGAAATGAGGTCCCAACCCGCCGCAGCTAAAGCCTCGGCTAGGTCGACGATCCCTGTCTTATCAAACACACTCAATAAGGCGGCAGGCATGTCTTGACCTTACGCTCCTACACGAGCATGAAACAAAGTAGTACTACTTGAGCGAATCTTCAGCTGATCGACTTGATGATTTCTGCCATCAGGTCGCCGGCTTCGGTGGGGTTGAGGCCCACCTTCACACCAGCGGCCCGTAATGCATCCATCTTGCCCTGAGCAGTACCTTTACCACCCGAGACGATGGCGCCAGCGTGGCCCATCTTCTTGCCAGCCGGAGCGGTGACACCAGCGATGTAAGCGCTCATGGGCTTGGTGACGTTGGCCTTAATGAATTCAGCAGCTTCTTCTTCGGCCGATCCGCCAATTTCACCGATCATGATGATGGCGTCAGTTTCGGGGTCGTTCTGGAATTCACGCAAGCAGTCGATGAAGTTGGTGCCAGGTACGGGGTCGCCACCGATACCAACACACGTGCTCACGCCAATGCCGCGCTGCTTGAGTTCGTACAGAGCCTGATAGGTCAAGGTTCCTGAACGGCTCACGATGCCGACATTCTTCTTGCCAGCCTTGGGCAGTTCAGCAATTTCGCCGGCGGTGATTCCGATATTGCACTTACCTGGGCTGATGATGCCTGGGCAGTTCGGGCCGAGCAAGCGAGTCTTGGGGTAATCACGAATCAAGGTGTTGAACACTTTGGCTTCATCTTGAGCGGGGATGCCTTCGGTGATGCACACGATGAAAGCAATGCCAGCGGCAGCCGCTTCCAAGATTGCAGCCGGCGCAGCCTTGGGCGGCACAGCAATGAACGATGCATTTGCGCCCGTTGCAGCAACCGCCTCAGCGACCGAGTTGAAAACTGGGATACCTTCAACATCGGTTCCGCCCTTGCCTGGTGTGACTCCACCGACAACTTGGGTTCCGTATGCCTTGTTACGTAGACCGTGGTATTTGCCTTGGCCTCCGGTGAGACCTTGCACGATGACCTTGGTTGATTGATTCACGAAAATTGCCATGGGTTCACTTCCCCTTCGAGATAGCGACAGCGGCGCGAGCAGCTTCGAGCATTGTGGGCTTTGAGATCAACGTGGACTCGGGGATTCCAGCGTCAGCCAAAATCTTGCGTCCTTCTTCAGCATTGGTGCCGTCGAGACGAATCACGATCGGAGCCTTCAGCGTCACGCGTGACAATGCTTCAACAATTCCCTTAGCAACTTCTTCACCGCGAGTAATTCCGCCGAAGATGTTGATGAAGATTGAAGTGACCTTCTCGTCGAAGTTGATGACTTCAAGAGCAGCAGCCATTACGTCAGCGTTGGCACCACCACCGATGTCTAAGAAGTTGGCAGCAGTTCCGCCGACTTGGTTGACCACGTCGAGCGTGCTCATCGCCAGACCGGCACCGTTAGCAATGATGCCAACTGTTCCGTCAAGACCGATGTACTGCAAGCCATGTGTGCGAGCCAGTTGTTCGCGCGAATCAAGTTCTTCGGTCGCGCGATACTCAGCCCACTCGGGATGACGGAAGTCAGCATTGTCATCAAGGCTGACCTTGGCGTCAAGGGCATGGACTTCACCAGTGGGCTTCAGAATCAATGGGTTGATTTCCGCGAGGTCGCAGTCACCTTCGGTGAAGCAACGGTACAACTGCACCAAAATTGAGGCGACGCCATCAAGTGCCTTCGCAGGAATCTTTGCGTCGACGGCAGCCTTATGTGCCGCAGCAGCAGACAATCCGTCAACGGGATCGATGTGCAATTTGATAATTGCATCGGGATCTTTTTCGGCGACTTCTTCAATTTCAACGCCACCTTGTGCCGACAACATCAAGAGATGCTTCTTTGCCGCACGGTCGAGTGTGAACGACGCGTAGTACTCCTCTTCGATGTCGCTCGCGTGTTCAACCCACACGCGCTTGACGACATGGCCCTTAATGTCCATGCCCAAAATGTTGTTGGCGTGGAAGCGGGTTTCTTCAGCGTTGTTCGCCAACTTGATGCCGCCAGCTTTGCCGCGTCCACCAACTTGAACTTGGGCCTTGACAACAACGGGGTAACCCGAAGCGTCAGCAACTTTCACTGCTTCATCAACAGTGTCGGCAGCGCCACCTGGGCTCACCGGGATGTCGAAGCGGGCGAAGTATTGCTTGCCCTGGTATTCGAACAGGTCCATTGATTATGTCCTCTCTCTAACTTGCGTCTTCTCGGGCGTCCAGTGCTGTTTCCAGCCACTGTGCGATTGCTTTTAGCGACGAGCCAGGTCCGAAGATTTCGGAAACACCTTGTTCACGCAATGTGCGGGCATCGGCGTCAGGGATGACTCCCCCGCCAAAAATCAAGACGTCTTCCATGGAACGATTTTTGAGTTCTTCCATCACTCGTGGGAACAACGTCAAATGCGCACCAGACAACAACGACAGTCCCACGGCGTCGACATCTTCTTGCAGGGCCGTTTCGGCGATCTGCTCGGGGGTCTGATGAAGACCCGTATAGATGACCTCGAACCCATGGTCGCGGAGTGCTCTAGTAATGGTCTTTGCGCCTCTGTCATGCCCATCAAGTCCGGGCTTGGCAACGACAACTCGGTATGGCCGCTTCACAAGTGTGAAACCCTACGCCATCAGGGCGTCATCCACACATTCGCAAGTGACTGAGTGGATCTGTGAAACGAAATAAATGTGTCACAAGTCAGGGTCACAGGTGCGAGAAACCCCCGCACATTTGTGATTTTCATGACGGGCCTTTCATTGTCAGTGCTCCTTGTCAGTGCTCCTTGTCAGCGCTCGTTGCGCTGTCGGGGTTGACCAGTCTTGGACGCACTAGTCATGGCGGAAACTGAGAAATATTGTGAAAATTTCCCGAACGACTTCCAAAACTGCACTCTTGCTGGGCAGACTCTCGTCGTGGCGCTCCCCGAATTTCGCTCCCCCATCAGCCGTGCTGTCGCCCCGATCCTGGCCGGAATCGGATTTTTCGTGGTGCTCGGATTCATCATGTGGGGCATTGCCGCCCTCATGGCGGGAGAGCAAGCTCAGACCACCACCTTCACTCCCGACCGCTTACCCATCGGCAATGTTGATCAATGGGCCGAATCCATTGATACCAATGGCCCAGTTCTTTTCCCAGGACTCGGCACTACGACCGGCGAACGCACAATTGTTCTTGATCACAACGGAACAGACTCAGAGCGCGGGTGGGTCATCTACTACGCGTTCCCAGCCGACCGCGATGCAACTTGCGCGATTCAACAAGTCGTCGGTACTGATTCTTTCACTGACTGCGACGGTCGAACGATCAGCGTTGAAGATCTTGCGCCGCCAACCAATGGCGAATACCCGATCATTGAAGATCGTGTCGCTTTGTTCATTGACCTTGGCGAACGCGCCAACGATGTCACAACAACAATCGCTTCATAAATCTCTGATACAAGTGAGACATGCCATACACCCCTATTTTGGGAACTCTCGGATACATCGTGAATCGCGAAACCAGCGAGGTGCTTCTTGTTCATCGCAATAAGCGTGCCAATGATGAACATCTCGGAAAATGGAATGGTCTCGGTGGCAAGTTAGAAACCAATGAAGATTTGGCATCAGGTATGCGTCGCGAAATTCGCGAAGAGGCTGGTATCGACATCACCTCAATGCAACTGCGTGGCACAGTGTCGTGGCCTGGTTTTGGCCCCAATGGCGAGGACTGGTTGTCGCCCATGTTCATCATCGATGGATGGGTCGGCGATCCTGTCTCCACCAATGTCGAGGGTGATTTGGCGTGGATTCCCATTTCTCGGGTACTTCAAGCCTGCAGCGATGATCCGGCCGAACGCGATGCAGCACAACTTCCTATGTGGGAAGGCGATCGCTACTTTTTACCGCTTGTTTTTGACGAAGATCCCCGTGTTTTCCACGGACTTATGCCCTACAAAAACGGGCAGCCCGAAAACTGGTCGTTCGAACGTTGGTAAAAATTCTTCGTTCAGCGCACAAATGATGTGAGTGATGTCGTTCTGTAGGTATGACCATCACCACTGCCTCCAAAGCTTCCTCAACTTCTTCTATCCGCCATCGTGAAAAGCGTCGTTCGTTCTGGCAACGTTCGCTTGATCAGGCCCGAATCACGGGCGATTGGTTCTGCATTCCGAAGTTGTATACCCGTAAATCAGCATCTCAAATCGCAAGCGATATCCGGCGTTCACACTTACGCCTGACCAATCACCAACGTGTGCGCGGGTTTCGTACGGCCGAAGTGTGGGAGGCCAAATGGGAACCGACGACCAACGGTGCTCCCGGCGATTGTGAAGTCTGGGTGCGATACGGAGGCGAAAAATTGAATTGGAATCTGAATCAGCAGTTGAACTAGCCAACCACGGTTATTTGTCTTCCCCGAGAAACCGAATCCAGATTGAAAACTGGCCATCTGGTCCTTCCGGCGTTGCATTCCAACGGGTATCCCAGCGGTCGCCAGGCAAGACGCCTTTAACCCGCAAGGTTTTCGGGTCTCGATGATGAGCAGAGCGTAAATCGCTCGCGATCTGCGCGGCTGTTTTTTCGGTGTACAAGCGGTTCACTCGAATCCACGCCCTGCGTTGTCGCGCAGTACGTAAGGTCTTGACCCAAAACGACGAACGAATCCAATCGTGTTCAGGCGGAAAATCTTTGGGTTCACCCAGCGAATCGCGGTCGTCATCAGGATTTGAACCTATGGCGTCCTCGTCGTTAGGCAGAATAATCACGTGATGAGTCTGCCCTATGGCTGTGTCGTAATTCGCCCAAGACGACCTGTTAGATCACACTATTTTTAGATACTGATAGCGCGTTCTTCTTTTTTCTCTGGTAAATAGCCGATTTAAGTCATGCCATTTGTGATCAATCCATGGCAGAAAACAACTGGAACTGACAACTTTGACGATTCCTTTTCCCCGTGTTTCGAGCCCAAAAAAGGCAAACGCACATTTTCATGAGTTCCAATCGTTCTACATCTATCAACCACCAGAGGAGAACATCATGAACCAGAGCACACCGCAAACCCCCCACTTCATCCCCTTCGTTCAACACCGAATCACGCAAGAAATCTCGCAACGTGCCATGGGAGCTCTCATCGGTTCGGCCATCGGCGATGCTTTGGGCGCCCCGTTTGAATTCGGACCAGCCGACCAATATTCGGCTCGATTCCCGAAACCTGTTTTCGGTGGAGTTGGCGAGATGATCGGTGGAGGTTCCTTTTGCTGGGAGCCGGCCGAATTCACCGACGATACACAGATGACCTTAGTTCTTGCCGAATCACTTATGGCGTGTGGCGGGCTCGACCTCGACGACTTGTGGGCACGCTTCGTTGCCTGGCGGGATGGTGCAACCGACGTTGGTATCGCGACATCACGTGCTCTTTCGGCAGCCAATCGACATGAGGCGGCGATTAATGACGCCGCTCACCCGGGTCGCTCCGCTAGCAATGGTGCACTCATGCGCACTTGGGCCATTGCATTGGCTTACATCGGACACAGCACCGAAGAGGTCATGGAGGTGGCGTTTACCCAGGCATCAATGACTCACTTCGACCCCGCGGCCGGATGGGGCGCGGCTATCGGGACTGAACTATGTCGCCGTTCAATTTTGGGCGCTCACCCGATTGAGCAAATTGATGATGTCTTGTCGTATGTCCCAGCCGAGCATCGTGTGCGCTTTAGCCAGATCCTGAGTTCACAGTGGGTACCCGGAAACCCCGATGAACCCAGCAACGGGTCAGTCTGGACTTGCCTTGCTCAAGCAGTCTGGGCCGTGCGCACCAACACCAATTTCGCCGACGTTGTGACCGCTGCGATTGATCTTGGAGGAGACACCGACACAGTTGCGTGTGTCGCTGGTGCAATTGCAGGAGCAACCTACGGAATTCAAGGAATCCCCAGCCGCTGGTTGACATATATACACGGGTCAATCAACACACCAACTGGCCGACGTGACTACGACTATCTCGATTTGCAGAACACAGCACGCAAGCTGGTTGGTTCAAAGCCAGCCGTTCTCACGCAACGTGAAGAGCCCAAGGAACCAAAACAAGTGGACGAAACTTTTGCAGTCTTCGCGACCGATCTAGGTGGGGCTTTATTGAGCGATTCGTCGTTTGCAACGGTGTCGTTGTGTTTGACCGGAGGAGAGCTAGCGAATCATGCAGTTCGCCGCGAGTTTTATATTCGCGACGACGAAGGCGACGCCAATTTAGATTTGCTAACGCTCGTTCGTGACGCCGTCGACAGCGTCGACGCACTTCTCGCCGAAGGCCATAAGGTTCTGGTGCATTGTCATGGTGGACGCAGCCGAACTGGGCTCATCTTGAAAGCATGGGCAATGCGTCAATATGACTTTGACGATCTAGAAGCCGATGCCTGGATCACTGCCCGTTGGCCGCACTACGCCACGTGGAACAAAACGTTCTCAAGGTTTCTTCGCGACGAGTGGAATGTCAATCGGCGTCGTTGAGTTCGGCATCTGACTCTGAATTGAGCACAAGGTCAGGAGTCGTCAGTGCCTTATCAATCGCGCTCTGCCAGGTACGTTGATCGCGCAGATCATTGACCATTGACAGCAGCTCTTTCTTTTGTGTTTTGCTCCGCATGCCGGTTTTGGAAATCTTGTTAAAAGCAGCCTCGACTGTGCGTTCACTCGACAGACCTTCACCATCACTAATTGAAGATGCGAGATCACGCAAGACATGGGCCACTGATTCGTCGGATGGAAGTGGACGCGGTGAGTGTTCAAAACTGTCAATGACATAGTGCAGTGCGGCCTCGACACCTTTTGATGTCGCTCGAGATGCACGTCGTTTTTCGTTTATCACTGCCGGTCGGTGTAGCAGTGAGATGTCGAGACGACGCGTCATCTCGTGTGTTTTCAACAAGGCCGCCTGCGAAGCTTCGGGGTCATCTGAATCTTTGGCCAACAAAACAATGTCGGTTAACAGTTGTGCCATGAACGGAGGCATGCCTCCAACGTACGAGCCAACTGAAGCGTGCATCTGTTGAATACCGACCAAAACATCAGTGCCGTTAATCGTCACCCATTCGGCCGTTGTGTCAGCATCTAATTTTTCGCGCACAACGCCGGATTCAAGATCGGGAACTACTCCCGAATCGTTAACGTCGGGCTCGAGCGCATCAACGTACGCGATGACGGTGTCCGACACCGGTCGGTACCGTAACGTTAGGAGCGCTTTCACATTTACCATGTTGCCACTTTGACATGGGGGTCAGGCAACATATACCTACTTGTCGGGCGCCACATGCCAACAATCAAGTGTATTGCCGGCGAATTTCCCGTGCCCGTTCGGCGACAACGCCCTGAAGGTGCGTTGGACTGACAACACACGATGTAGGTCCGCAACGCAACAGCAATCGAGCCAACCACGGTCGGCTAGCCACATTGACCCATAAAAACAATGATCCGTCATCGTTGACCACGTTGGCTGTTGTCACGATGCGGTCAAGTAACCAATCATTCCCAGGGGCCACATACAAAACTGCAGGCTCTACATCGCCACGAAAACGCCACTCTTGAAACTCAACGATACGGGGTTCAAACGAAGCCCCAGTCTCGTGACATTCAATAAGACGGTCGACGCGAAAAACGCGTTCAGAGTCACCGCTCGCAATATCGTCGGCGATCAAATACGACTCGCCACGATCAACAAAAATCTTCAATGGATGCAACAAGCGCTCGGTCACAACATCTTCGCCGTTGACGTAAACAACACGTATCTCTTTGGCGCCCTCGATCGCAACATTGACTTCGTTCAATAGTGGCGCATCTTCAAGGCGCACTTGAATGGGCAAGCCACCAATAGCTTGTTCAAGTTTGTCGCGTAACGATACGACCGCTTCGTTTCGCATCGTCAAGTCACCGGCAACTGCCTCGTGGCTCGCTAGAGCTAAAGCGATTGCCGTCGCTTGACGCGGAGTCAGTTTGATTGAACGAGTCATAAGCGCCCTCGTGCGACGCAATGGTCCGAACGAAGGTGCATCACCATGGAACAAAACATCTCCGTCGATCACCGAGAAGTCGAAAAGTGCATCGTGCGTATAGGGCGGAACGCCGCACATTGATGCGAATTCAAGATCTTTCAAAAGATGTTGTGGACCGACCCCTAACATCCCTGCTAACTCGTCAACTGAAATCGAACCCTGCACGCGCAACCAAGGCAAAATGGACAACAAGCGCTGCAAACGTTCTCCCAATGGTCGCGGTCCTGGCCGATTTGTTGGAGCAGTAGGCGCAGTCGGTGGCTGAGGAATTTCTGTTGGCAATTGACCAAGTCCGTCAAGCCATTGCATGAAGTCGTCGCGCAATGTGTCTGGTGATTCAATGATTGCGTGTTCACCAAAACCCAAAACCCAACCACGAAAACGTGCTGGGTCATCAACCTTGACAGTGATCCGCATTTGCCCATCAGGCATAGATTCGGTTTCAACAACTCGAGAATCCCACCACGACATGCCGGCGGCTAGTGAGTCAACCACGACTGTCGCTTCAAGCTCAAGATCGTCAACGCCATGAACAAGCCGTCGCAACTCACGATTCGAGAGTTTCTTACCCACATGGACTGATTCGTCTTCACCAATTTCAAATTCGAGAGGTATGAGCGCGCACTTAATCGCACTCATCTTCTTTGAACCTTGGCTCGATCCGATCAAATACCAAGTTCCTTTATCAAACAGTAATCGTGATGGATCAAAAACGACTTTGACATCGTGAAGTTTGAACTCGATGGTCTGGCGGCGCTGAATGACCTCAGACAAACGCACGATGATGACCGGCACCTGAACATTGAAATTCACGGCAGCGCGTTGAGGATTCATCCCCTCAACTTTCATCATCGCTTCAGATGCCTCGGGAACTGATTGGTGGATTGAGGCCAAGGCCAGGCTCAGAACCGAAACTTCCTCTTCAGTGAGGTTGAGTTCGGGAACACACATGTCGTCCTCGCTGATCCAATACTTCGTTTGACCAGCCTCATCACCCTGAGCAATTGTTTGCCGCACCTGAATACCTAGATCACGAACAATGGTGTTCTTGTCGCTTCCGAAAAGTTGACGTTGCGCATCCTCGGTGACGGGATACGGAGTCATTCCACGGGCCATTTCAGCAACGATTTGTTCGCGAGTAAGTGGGCGAGTTGATCGATGCAACAACGTGAAGAGATTCAGTACCCGTTCAAGTGGATCGACCCGGCGTGGTCGCGTGGCTGAGTTTTTTGGTTTCGCCGGCATGACCCCATTGTGACCTGAAAAAGGCGAGTCGTAAATGGTGAAATCACACTATTAAGCGACAGTTGCGTCGTCGAGTGCCTTGGTCGCCTCTCGCAACGATGCCGCAGCCACCTGCCAACGTCGCGTTTGCAACAAATTCTCCAGAGTGCGATGAGTTGCCAGACAAATATCGGCCGGTAAAGCGACTTGACACTCAAGACTTTTGATTGCCCGAACAATTGATGACACCGGACCAAGGCCTTGAGCATGATCAATTTCCTGTGCCAATCCCGACCACAACAAGCGCACATCATGAGGCACAGGTTGTCGTTCAGACAGCATGGTTGACCGCATCATCAAGCGGTGATGAGCTGCACCGAATTCATCAACTGCTGCCGAAACAGCTTTTACGTTCGAGAGATGGACAAGTTGTGGAGCAACTAAAGGTTGATCAAGCACGACATTGTCAAAGGGCATCTGGAACAACTCTTCATAGGTCGCCACCACTGAATCTCTTTCATCAGATTCTTGATGGGCATTTGCAATGGCTTTCTCAAGAATTCCTCGGAAGGGATGCGGTATAGCTATTTCGCCGCAATCAGTTGCCTGGCGCGAATCGGCACCAACGATTTGTATCGCCACCACAACATGTTGCGTTGAGCACTGGGTTATGAGAGGCCGAATTTCAACATGAGTATCGAAGTCCAGTTGATATGTCTCAACCTCTTCTTCGAGTTCGCCAAAGGTACGTGACGCACATATGTCTTCAATTCGTGCTTCATCACACACGATCAACGCAGTATCAGAAAGCTTCCGATACGAAACCTTGACATCCACAAAATCGTTCATGGCTTTAATCGGCCGACGGATACATGGTTCAAAGTTGTCAGGCTCATACCCAACAAACGAACATGCACACCCAAAGTGTGCGTTGGAAGACAAAAATCTAGTGATCGCGCTTTCCACGCAGGTGGCGACCCACGTAAGCAACAACTACTTGGCGAAGCGAATCGTCAAAAAAGACGTGAACTCGGTACATTCGGGTGCCCTTACCGTTACGAATATGGGCAAGAGCGAACTCGGTGCGACCCTGCCAGGTAAACGCGTAATCCGAACCAAACTTTTGCCCCGCGTTGTCGCCGACACTCGGTGCGAAATCAAGACCTAAACCTCGGCATGCCACTTTGATCGAAGCATTATTGATTTGGCCGCTCTGCCAGTCTCGGGCCACGATGTTTAAGCGCATCAAGTCTTGTAACAATCGGTTGGCATCAATGCCATCAAGTTCTTTAGCAGTTGCAATCGCCTGTGGATGGAAAATGAGATAGTCGCAACGTTCGGCTGCTTGATTCACCGCATCAATGGCATTTGTCGCCACTAGACCAGTGGGGTTCTTGTTGAGCTCAATTGCATAGTTCACGTTCTGCAAGATGAGCTGATTAACCGCTTGATCTTTGTTTTCAATAATTGTCTGCTGCTCGGCGATAATTCGGTCGGCTTCGGCCATTGCTTGTTCAAGCTCGCCAACATGTTCTTCAGTTTCTTGCCAGCCATCAAGGGCGCTGCGGTATTCACTCCATGAAACTGTTTCAGGATCACCTAAAGCATCCTTTTCAATCTTCGTGGCCTCGACGACTCGAGTTTCAACTTCTTGTTCAGCAGCTCGTCGACGAAAACGTGGAGCACGTAGGGGCGCTAATGAATCGGCCGCGATCCCCGTGACAGTTTGTCGCACCCGATTTCGGTCTTTTTCGCCAGCACCAGCCAACATTCCCTGGCCGGAAATTGAGTCATTTGAATGGTCTGGCCATAAAACAACCAATCCCTGCTGCTGCAAAACATCGCGGCCATGAAATTCATTAAATGCAACTCGAGGTGCTGAGCCAACGATCTGAACAACATGTGCAAGTCCAGCCATTTCTGGAGCCAATTTGTCTGATTCAAAAACTGACGTTTCTATTGACGTCAGAGTTTCAATCACTATTGGCAAGGCACGACTTGGCGCTTCAAAGAACGCGGCAATTGCTTCGGCCCCAGAGCTATCGGTGATCACTGCTGTCTTCGCACCAATCTTCATGCCGGCGTCGTACAACGTCACTGTTTCAACAACCCGTTTGAGCAGATCGCGCTTCGTCTTAACCGACACCGAGATCTTCAAAGGTGTCACCCGCGAACCACTCGGGACGACCGAAGTTCGTACCTCAAAAGTTGAACGCTTTTCGAGATTCAAAATTGAGATTGCTGTTGAAACAATCGCTCCACCGTTCAGCGATTCGTCAATCGTGTAGCGCCACCATTGTTCGGGATTCTCCGCATCAAGTCGGATTGACACACCCGGTCCGCGCTCATCAAAAGGATGTTCGGCTTCAAGCCAACTCTCGACCAATGCACGAAGTTTTGCCTGCTGCGCCGACGACCACGTTGGTCCTTCAAGGCGAACGCAGTAGTGGGGCTTCATGAGTTTGAGTCTCGCCGACTTTCGTGATTTTCGCGGACACTATTTAGCCAAGCCGCCGACTCGGCCAGGCTTACCCCGATCAAGCAGGACTTTTGTTCCGTAATGGCTCGCAAAATCGCGGTGGCCGCCACCAACCCCGAGATTGGATCGGCCACAGCATCGCCCAAAAACTGCGGTCCATCGGGCATGAAATCAACCAAACCGCCCGCCGCGGCGCAGTCGTCCCCAAAGCCAACCCTCTGGCCGGCCAAACCTATTCGGCCGTATCCAGTGATCGACAACCAGACCTGTGGTTGCGCATTTCCCATGATCTCGTCGACTTCAATCCCAAGTTGTTGCAACGCTCGCGGACGCGAACCCTCAATCACGACATCGGCAGTTTCAATCAATGCGCGTAATTCAGAGATGCCTAACAACGACCGAAAATCAATCTCGACATGAGACTTTCCTTCATCAAGTTCGGCGAAGAAGTGAGGATGTCCGAACCGCGCACCATCAGGTCGATGCGTTGACTCAACCTTGGTCACGGCAAACCCAGCTTGCTGCAGAAGATGAGAACACAGTGGACCAGCCCACAACGAAGAGAGGTCAACGACTTTCAATTGCGCAGGCTTTGGTGCAGTCAAACCCTGGCTCACTTCTTGAACCCGTACCGGCAACTCATGACTGAGGTATTCATTCGGCACTTCATTCAGGCGCGATATCGGAAGCCCAACGTCAATCGCGTATTCAATGAGATTTGCCGATGTGCACGCACGAACATTGTTGCGGAGTTTGCTGATGTCTATTTTTTCGTCCGAGCCAACTTCTAATGAAAGTAAAATTGCCACAAGTTCATGATCTTCGGGACGCGCCAAGTTGATCGCGACCCATTCGTCATCTGACGTCATTATGAGATGGCATGAGCCACCAACACTTTGTGAAGGGCCCGCTTGCCAACCTGTATGTCGCACTCGTTGCGTCAGTATTTCTTGCGGGTTGATCGCCAACCCCGACAAAGATTCAAACTCTGATGCAAGCCACTGCAATTGCTGAAGTTCGGGTGAACCCTCACGAAGATATTTCATCAATGAGGCCCCATTCATAAGCCTTTTGCGCATCAATTGCTCGACCGGTGAGTGCCAACCAAGCGGTTCGCTGTCGTCCAAGTCGTCGCGGCAAACTTGCAGTTCCACCCGCACCCGGCACAAGACCTAAAGCAATTTCGGGAAGACAAAATCGAGTTTCGCGGTGGGCAACGACCCACCCGGCAAACGCGGGTAGTTCAACACCAGCACCAAAATTTTCGCCGTGCATTTCGCAACGTAATTTGGTCCCGAGACGTTCACGTAATTGGTTCAAGCTCGTGCCCACGTTTGATGTCAACCGTGAAATGTGCGCTACTACCGAATCAGAGAACGAGCCGAATTCGTCTAAGTCTCCACCACTTGAGAAATTTGAGCCTGCTCCACGCAACGTGATGGACTTAATGGTCTCGTCAATCAAAGCCATCTGCAGTATTTCTGCAAGGGCCGTTCTCATCTTCGACGAATAGGCATTTCGACGCATCGGGTTATTGAGAGTCACAACGAGGTGGTCGTCAATTCGCTCACTGATTACTTCTAACTCACTCAAGCCGTCGCGTTCTTTACTCACCCGGTGATTTTTCCACTGAGCAAATTCGGCACCCCCTTGCAAGAGTGAGTAAGTCGTCGACTCGGCAATGAGAGATTCTTCAATGGTGCGGTTCTCGACTCCACGCAACAACAACACCGCGGCAAGAGCCGCTTGAGGCGCTCGCTCAATTGTGGTCAAAATCTCGTCTAATTCGTCGTCGTGGTCAACGACAACGTCGCAGTGGGTTGTTAAGTCTCGCTCGCTTCCTCGACGGCCCACCACAATGCACGGAATCGTTCCGACAGCGCGTACTTCGCTGATTGGGTCGGTGTCGACGAGCGCCACGGTGATCCCCCGCAATGGGCTCAGCGACTCTCGGTCGAGTTCGCATCGGGTATTGAAATCGGCGGTCGTGAACTGAGCGAGCACCCATGCACAGTACGCCCCGAATTGACATTCTTCGGGACAGTTTTCGGGACATCTTTCAAGCAGCCCCGTGTCAGGATCTTTAGCCCATGGATCCCGACGACCAAGACGACCTCAACAGCTTTACGCACTGGGATACCAGTCAAAAAAGCATGGTTTCCTTTTGGTTTCAGATCAATCCATATCTCACACCCGAGTCGGTTCTTGACACTGTTTTGACCGCCTCGAGCGCTGTCACTGGTGTTCAACATGGACAAGCAGTTATTGATATCCATCCCCACGCCGATGGCTCGGTGACGGGCGAATGGCTGCGAATCACCGGATCTCGCCGTCTGTGGCACGCCACGATTGGTGGCCGTCCCGATCGTCATTTCGGCGAAATTCCTGACGATCTTCAAGACGAACTTGTTGCCGATGGCTGGAACGCAATCCCCCAAATTGACCAAAATTTTCAAGTAGTTCCTTGTGAAACCTGCGGAATTGCGCACCCTTTTGATTTCGAATTCTTTCCCGATGATGATCCATCACAGTTCCTGACGGTCATGAAGGTCGTCAATGCCGCTCGCCAAGTTCTCGATGCGCCACTTGGTGGTTGGTATGTCCAGGTCTCGATGACCCACGACTCGATGGACGACGACGACCCCACTCAAATCCCCGTGGCCTACCTCAATTTGGCCGAGATGATTGGCCTCGAATACGTCGATT
>JBIIMF010000113.1:0-3804 GCA_044338135.1 Ilumatobacteraceae bacterium
GCGCCACTTGGTGGTTGGTATGTCCAGGTCTCGATGACCCACGACTCGATGGACGACGACGACCCCACTCAAATCCCCGTGGCCTACCTCAATTTGGCCGAGATGATTGGCCTCGAATACGTCGATTTTGCGGTTTGGCCCGTCAACTCACCCCAGGCCAGGCTCGCTTGTGAACTTAATTTGCACGAATTTCATGCCGGAGATTGCTCCGAAATAGGCTGACACGCTGGTCTTTTATATCTTCAGTTTCATTTTTCGTATTTGACACCACTTAATTTGTTAAAAAGAATTGACAATTGTCAAGTGTGATGTGCTACACTTTTGGTGTCAGGTATTCCTAGTCCCAAAACACAACACGAACGGAGGTGGCCAGCGATGAGTACAAAATCGAAAAAATACTTCCTCATTGACGAACTGGTCACCCGAGCCAATGAAGCTCTTCCGAGCGAATTGGCTCTCACCGAGCGAACAGTTCGTTACTACCAATCCAACAACCTCATCGGCAAAGGTCTCAAGATCAGCGAGTTGCCCGAAGATTTCAGTTCAAAGATTGTTCAACGCGGCAATCAGCGTTACTTCACCCCGGCCGACTGCACCACAGTTGTCGACATTCGTACCGCGCTCGCCAAGGGTGCCTCCATCGATCTATTAGGTGGCGGGCGTACCCAAGTCAACGACGAGCAATACCTCTCGCCGGTCTTGCAGTCTCGTTCGATTGATTATTCAACTAGTTATTCAAGCTCTGATCACATCGAGTTTTCACGCTCGTACCAAATGAGTGAAATCGTCAGTGATTACGCCACATTGCCCGAAGTTCTTGACGCGTGGTCTTTGCAATTACGCAGCGACCTCATTCTCAACGGAACTGGTGCACGTCCAAACGTTGACACCATCAGAGAACTACAAAAGTTTGTCAGTCTCAACTTTGCTCCCGAGCAATCGTCGGCAACGTCTGACGAATACGACGATGACGAACTAGCAACTGGTCGTGTGCGCATCGAAATCGAGCTCGTTGATATTGCTGCGCCGTTTAGCGGTTTACTCGTCAACGCATCAAATGCCGAAGTCACTCCTGGTGGCGGAGTTTCGGGTCGTATTTGGGAAGTGTGCGGAGTTGACGAACTCTCACCGCAACGAGCCGATAGCAAGTTGCCGCTCAAGCCCGGCCAGGTGGCTTTCACCACGGCCGGACGGGCCGAATCACGCGGTTTTACGGGCGTTATTCATGCTTATGGCCCCCGCTGGACAAGTCCTGTCGATAAAGATTCTCTCCACAAAGGTAAGAAGCAAGTTCCCATGAATGGCGAAGAGCAAACTCTCGTGCGCACATGGGAAAACATTCTGACCATGGCCGACGAGTACGGCGACAACCGTCTCGCTGCGCCACTGATTTCATCAGGCCTATTTGGCTACCCATTTCAAGACTGCGCCGAAACAACTTTCGAGACGATTCTGCGCACACCTACGCGGGTCACGCACGTTCATATACGTACCGTGAGCCGACGTTCATTTGACCAACTTGTCGAGGCACGCAATCGCGTCCTGCGCAAGTTGGATATCGCATAACGCGCTAGCCCATAACTGTCGTCGGGGAACCTACACCCAGCCCCCTGCAATAGTTATATACCCCCCAACCGCTTCATCCGAAGCCCCGACCGAAAGAGAGCCACCACCCTGAAACCGACCAACAAAAAACTTGAAGTATCTGACGACACCACACCAAAACAAGGAGACACCGATATGACCTACGAGACCCCGAACAAGAGTGAGACGATGACACCGTCAGAGATCAACCAATACTTCAAGGAATTTTTATTGGCTCTAGACCGCAAGGTTCAGAAGATCTCCGGTTTCCGGTTGGCCGAAGCTGACGACTTCAAACAATATTGTGCGTGCTGGCTGCTTGAGCGCCCGGCATTGATGAGCAAGTACAAGCCGCACGTTCTTGCATCGGTCGTGGCGAGTCAGCGTTCGGTCGATTTCATTCGACAGATGAGTCGTCAAGTGCCGCAAGGCCGTTACGTCAAAGATGTTGACGCTCGTGACCGCAAGGCAATCCAGTATCTCGACAATGTTTTGCAAGGCGAAGAGGGCAAAGCGCGTCACGAACAGTTTCTAGCTAGCAAAGAAGACATTGAATCGAATGTTGTCAACAACCTCGTTCTTGGTTCGTTACTCAAAGCTATGACACCACGCCAACAGCAGGTGTACTTACTTGTTGAAGTTGAAGGCCACAAAGTTGTTGAAGCTGCTAATGAACTTGGACTCAAGCGTGAAATGGCCCAGAGAGAATTGGGTAAGGCTCGCAAAGTAGTTGCCGAACTTCGAGAGGAGTTCGGCAACTGACACATTCGGCAACTGACACATTCGGTAACTATCCGACACCCCTTTTCTACAATTGTTTGACGACAAAGAACAACTAGCAAAAATCAAAACCAAACAGAGGAGCTACATGGAATTATCCAAAGAACATCAGAATTACGTCATCACCTTCGAGACTGCAGTGCAGCGCCTCGTGATGAACATGCCCAACATCCATCGCTCAGCGCGCATGGACGTCGTCCGGTACATCACTGAATGGCTCTTGCGCCGTCCGCAGTATTTCACCAGCCACACACCGTTGCACTTGGCTCGTGCAGTTACCCGCACCCGCGCTATCGACTACATCCGTCAACAAGCCCGCCAATCGGCCGAGCGCACTTGGAATGAGATTGACCAGTGTTTTGTCGGCAATGTCGCACTTGACGAGATGATGACTCAGATCAGCGCCAGCGATGCCAGTTCATATGAAGAAGCACTCAACCCCGAATCAATTTTCTTCACCAAAATGAGTCGCGAGATCATTGATCAGGCACTCATCAAGCACCTCACCAAAAAGCAATACGACGTCTTCACCATGCGTGCGTTCCAAGACTTCAATGTGAACGAAATAGCGGCGCTCACGCGCAGTAAGCATTACAACGTGTCGCGTCTGTACACCGAGGCTCAAAAGCGTCTCCGTAAGGTCTATGTTGCGAACCCCGCGGAGTTGGGTCTCTGACCCAACTCCCCCAGCGTGTGACCCTTGTTCGCCGCCACATTTGGTATTCAACACGTTTGGGGTATATAAGCCGTAGGCTGGTCAACCTTACAGAGCAGGAGAAACGCTCATGGATACATCAACCAGCGTGGACACCGGCTTTGCCGATTTAGGACTACGTCCAGAGATACTTAAGGCCTTGGCAGGCCTTGGCTACGAGGAACCGACGCCTATTCAACGCGAGGCCATTCCCCACATGATCAGCGGCAAAGACCTTTTAGGTCAAGCCGCAACCGGTACCGGTAAAACAGCAGCGTTCGCGTTGCCGATTTTGCAATTACTCGACATGAATAACGACCGACCATCGCCTGTGGCGTTGGTTCTCGTGCCAACCCGCGAACTTGCCATGCAAGTTTCAGAGGCCATCTACAAGTACGGACACGATCTTCGTGCACGTTGTGTTCCGATTTACGGTGGTCAGCCCATCGGACGTCAGATCGACGCGCTCAGCCGTGGAACTCATGTGGTCGTCGCGACGCCTGGCCGTGCACTCGATCACATTCGTAAGAAGACACTCAAGCTTGAGCACATCCAGATGGTGGTTCTTGACGAGGCCGACGAAATGCTCGACATGGGTTTCGCCGAAGATCTTGAAGCAATTCTTGAATCAACGCCGAAAGAACGTCAGACCGTTTTGTTCTCGGCAACAATGCCACCACGTATTGATGCCATTGCTCGTCGTCATCAGCGCGATCCAATTCGTATCACGATTCAGCGTTCAACAA
>JBIIMF010000034.1:0-13628 GCA_044338135.1 Ilumatobacteraceae bacterium
ACGAATAGCCATAAATAGTTCGCGCACCAGCGCTGTATTGGCGCCAAATTGATGTTGACGTTGAACCTGTCATTGCACCGCGCACAACAACCTCCACTGGAAGTGGTCTTGCTGTGCGACCAATCGTCACATTGGGGTCAGGACATGAAACGAAATGATTATTCACAATGTCGCACGTTGATTCAAACCACCAAGCAGCAAGTTGATTCAATACTTGACCCTTATACGGGACAACGGCAACAATGCGATCAAATGCCGACAAACGATCAGTCGTGACGAAGAGTCGACGATTATCTGATAACTCATACGAGACTCGCACCTTGCCGATCCGTTCATCGGGTAACGGCAATTCAATATGTGAACAACCTTCAAGCTGAGGCATGTGCGACTCCGTTGCGAAAAAGTTCTAACGCTAGACCTTGATGAGTGCCACGCAGGAAGTTTGGGTGCTGACGGGGAACAACATGATTTTCTGGATGCGGCATGAGCCCCAACACCAGACCGGATTCATCGCAGACGCCAGCAATGTCGTCGGTTGATCCATTGGGGTTTCCATTGACGTAACGCAGGGCGACGCGATCATTTGATTGAAGTCGTGCAACTACTTCGGTATCCGCGGTGAACCGACCTTCACCATGAGCGATCGGGCAATCAAGATTTTCGTGAATTCCTTGTGTCCATACGCACTTTTCAGAAGATGGCTGCAGGGTGACCCAACGGCAATCAAACAATCCGCGTTCGTTGTGATCTAACGCCATTGCACCTACACCACTTGACAACAAACCCATGCGCACCAATGTTTGGAAACCGTTACAAATTCCGATGATGGGTCGACCTTTGCTCACAGCTTGTTGCAGGCGATCACCTAACAACATCTCAAGTTCAAGAGCAAAGACATGCCCAGACCCAAGTGCATCAGCAAACGAGAAACCTCCAGCAATCACGATTATCTGCGACGAATCAAGCGCCGTCACATCACGGGCAAGATCGGTCGTTGACACAATCACCGAATCAGCCCCAGCCAAGTTGAGGGCTAAGGCAACATCGCGATCACGATTCGTGCCTGGAGCGACCAAGATAGCGGCAGTAGGTCGGACGCTCATGACGCACCCTGCCAACTTGTCAGCAACTCTTCAGCTGTAAGTATCTGCCCATTGCCCAGCGAAAGAACTTGCTCATCAACAACACGGCCAATGATCTGTGCATCGTCACCAAATCGATCGCGAATTGCAGCAACCGACTCGTGCTTGACCTCAAGAATCAATCGCCCACACGACTCACTGAAATACCACCAGTCTGGCGTCAGTGATTGGGCAACAGTGATCTCGGCTCCGAGTCGCCCAGCGATTGCCATTTCGGCGACTGCAACAGCAATTCCACCTTCTGAAATGTCGTGACACGATTTGACATCGCCATTCAGAATTGCCTCATGAAGAAGTTGATAGCGCGATGGCGCAGCGTCGTCGAAGCTCGGTACGACTTCACCCGCAACATCGTTCAACATTGCCAGATGACTTCCACCAAATTCGCACAGTGTTCGACCAAGCAAGATCAAGACATTGCCCGATTGCTTGAAATCCGGCGTCACGACGGCGTCCGCATTCGGCACATGAGCCATGGCCGTGATCACCAATGTCGGTGGAACAGCGTGCCGCTGGTTATCCGAACCGAAGTATTCGTTGTTCAGCGAATCCTTACCCGAGACAAACGGTGCACCAAATGCTCGTGCGGCTTGGCAGCAACCATCAACTGCGGCAACAAGTTCACCAAGAGTTGTTGGTCGTTGCGGATCGCCCCACGAAAAGTTGTCGAGCAGTGCAACGGTTCGTGGGTCTGCACCCACTGCAACAACATTGCGCATTGCTTCATCGACAACTGCCAAAGCCATTCGTTCTGCGTCAATGATTCCCATCCAAGGGTTCACGCCAATACCCACGGCAATGCCACTGCTACTTAATGGATCAGCTAGCACCACTCCATCGGCATGCCCGTCATTTTGCGCACCGATGATGGGACGCACAAGGGTTGCCCCGCCAATTTCGTGGTCGTATCGCCGAATGATTGATTCCTTCGACGCAATATTTGGATGGGCCAGCAAGCGCAAGGTTGTCGAAGCGATATCAAGAGTCCCAAAGACAGAACTGAATGATTCATCAGACATCGGCCAACGATCAGGCTTCGGCATCACCGCATTTAGTTGCCGTTGTGGACGACCATCATGTAAAAAGTTGGTGTCAATGTCGACAACAGTTGTTCCTTCGTAGGTGACGATGAGCCGTTCATCGCCAGTGAACTCACCAATATCAATGCACTCAACGCCATATCGTTCACATGCCGTAAACAAAGGCGCGGTATCAGCAACAGCAACAACCATGCGCTCTTGAGCTTCAGACAACCAGATTTCCCATGGAGCCAAACCTGGGTACTTCAACGGGAGTTCCGATAACTCAACTCGTGCACCGACACCTTCGGCCATTTCACCGATCGCCGACGACAATCCACCAGCACCACAGTCGGTGATTGATCGATAGAGGTGTCGCGAACGACCCAACACATCAATCAACAACTTCTCAATGATGGGATCGCCGATCTGCACACTGGCTCCAGCAACATCACCGGTGGTCGCGTCCATAGTCATGGATGAGAATGTGGCACCCCGTAAACCATCACGACCTGTACGACCGCCCAACACCACAACGCGATCGCCAGGTTGCGGTTGCTCAACAATGTAAGGCTCATGAGCAATACCAATACAGCCCGCATACACCAATGGGTTAGCGATGTACCCGTTGTCGTACAGAACTGCTCCGGCGATTGTTGGCAGACCAATCTTGTTGCCGTAATCGGCAACACCAGCCACGACACCAGCACGAATTTGTTGCGGATGAAAAACACCATCCGGTAATTCGCTCGCCGGAAAATCGCTGGGACCAAAACACAAGATGTTCGTGCAGGCAATCGGTTGATGCGATGCACCAATGACATCACGAATCACTCCACCGACTCCGGTGTTGGCCCCGCCGAATGGTTCAATGGCACTTGGATGATTGTGTGTCTCAGCCTTGACGGCATATGTGACGTTGTCTTCGTACGAAATAATGCCAGCGTTGCCCACAAACGAACTCACCACAAAGGGTGCATCAATTTCATCTGTTGTTCGGCGCAGTTGTGCGATCAAAGGCTCAACAACCGAACCATCATCAGTGGTGATGCGAGCACGGAAGGTTTTGTGCGAACAATGTTCGCTCCAGGTTTGGGCGATCATCTCTAATTCAACATCGCGGGCAGGACGACCCTCATTGGCATAGTGATCGCGAACAACTCGTAACTCTTCAATATCTAGGGCAAGTGCCCGCTCTTTTCCGAGAGCCTGCAGTTCGGCATCGGTGGTCTCGTGTGTGAGTGGGTACTCGCCCACTGTTGACACCGATGCGGCTGAGTCGCTCGCGAAGGTGGGCTGAACGGGTTCATTGATCGCCCAATGCTCGATGACGGGGTTGGCTAACAACTTGCGAACAATCAAGTCGATCTCGGATGGAGTGGGGTCACCTTCAATCTCGTAACGGCGACCCGACAGCGCATCGGTCACACGGATGCCCATTTTGCGAGCAATCCGCAGGAATTCGTTAGCGACCGGATCGGTCACTCCAGCAATCAGTGATGTCTCAACGACGACTCCCGCACGGGGCGCTTCGTCCCACGCGACCATCTGCAGCAGTGGTTCGGCAACAATTGACTCGATTATTGATAATTGATCGGCGTCCACATCTCGCAAGAACAGCAGGTCAGAAACCTTGATTGCGTGCACGCTCGATATGCCGAGTGCGTGAACATTTTGTACAAGTGATTTTTGGCGAGGATCTTCCGCTCGTGCGCGTAACGTTAAAAAGTGCAACGATGACTGGGGAATCACCACACCTCACAATTCATACCGTCAAATTAGTTTTTGTCTGATCAATCGCTCAACTGCTACAAGCGAAATCACCAACCTTTTACGGAATATAAAGAGAGAAGCATCATGCCGAAGTTGACCGACAATGAAGTAGAAGAATTTCTCAGTGAACGAGGTCACCTAGCGCGCATCGGAACGGTTGATGCCGATGGCATGCCTCGGGTTCTTCCGTTGTGGTTCATCATTCGTGGTGACGAACTTCTGTTTACTCCTCGGTCTCCAGCAATCATTTGGAAGAACATTGAGCGCGATCCACGCGTCGGAATTTCAATTGACGAAGAGGCCGACCCGTGGCGCAAGGTGTCGGTTCAAGGAAGTGTCGTAGTGAAGTATCAGCCCGGCAACGACGATGCGTGGCGCGAGATCTATCGCGACATCGCCAAGCGTTACGTACCCGACGCAGCGGCCGACGGGTACGTCGATGGAACCGACGACCAACCGCGCGCTTTGTGTGCGGTGTCGCTCAGTGCCCCCACCACCAAGATCGTGACCTGGCGTATGCCCGTGGCCGGCGAAGATCCCCGTGGGGTGTGGGCCAAGCGCTATTTCTTGCCGGGCACCAAATGGTCAGACCGCTAGTTGCCGATAGGATTTGCACCCATTGCCCGGGTAGCTCAGTCGGTAGAGCAACGCACTCGTAATGCGTAGGTCAGGAGTTCGATTCTCCTCTCGGGCTCCAGTGAACTTCTGGAAGTTTGGTCGGTTTGGGCTTCCCAACTTGAAACCACCGTCCGAAAAGCGACCCAGAATGCCCGTAGTCTGAATACTTACTACGGGTAGGGGGCGGATATGCAAGATCGATGGATTACCGACTGGCCAACGAGTCAACGCTTCCCCCACTACACCCGAGCCAATGCCGGAGAAGTTCTTGCCGACCCCGTGAGCCCACTCGGTTGGTCGTTTGGCTGGGACGGCGGCATTGTGGCTGGCTACAAAGCTGGTCTCATTCGCATTGGTGCTTACGAAGACTCCGACTTCAACCCGCAACATCCCGAATCGGTCGCCTGCTTTGGTGGCTACTTCTATATCAACCTTTCGGCGATTCGCATGCAAGGTGTGCGCAACCCTGCTGCCACGGTAGCCGCGCTCGACCAAGCATTCTTCGGTGACCATCCCGATGTGCCGACGTATGTCGCCCACCCCGACGACGAAAAGCCGCACCTCACCGCTGGTATCGATGCCCACACCGCATGGATCATGAGCGGAGTTGCGTGGCCCGAACTTGATGCCGACAAAGCAAAAGCCGCAGAACTACGGGCATCGCGCGGTGACTTGTCGACCTACACCGACGCACAGCTAGTTGAACGTGCACGTCTCGTGCAATCGCAATTACCGCACTTGTTCTCACAACACGTTGTGTCGGGCAGTAGTGCTGCTGTTGCCCCAGGTCTGCTTGGAGTTATTGCTGAAGCAATTGGCGAACCAAGTTTGCCGATGGCATTGCTGTCAAGCATCGGCGATGTCGACTCGGCCGATGCCAACTACGCACTCTGGAATTTGTCACGCATGGTGCACAACGATTCCCATCTCTCTGCCGCGTTCGATGCCGGACTCAACGATGACTTGTTTCGAATACATTCACCTTTCACTGGTGCGTGGAATGAGTTCATTGTTGAATTTGGTAGCCGCGGACCCGACGAATGGGACCTGCGTTCGCCAACTTGGGAAACGCATCCACAACTTTTGCTCGCTGCTCTCGATCGCGTGCGTTTGCAAACCGATGCTGAGTCGCCACACGAGCGTCATCGCGAAAAGGCTGCACAACGTGATGCCCTCATCGCCAAGGCGCGCATTGCGTTAGCCGACAAGCCCGATGTCGCACCACTCCTCGATCTCGGACTCGGTGCCGGAAAAATGATGGCCCACCGCGAACGCACCAAAACATCAATCGTGCGCGTGTTACATGAAGCCCGTGTTGCATTTCGCGAACTTGGTCGTCGCCATGGCCATGACGAACTCATCTTCCAGGTCCTTGACAGCGAACTCGATGACTACATCGTCAATCCCAGTTCGTTCACCAACAAGTTGACGCAGCGTTATAACGAATGGCGCGAACTCTTCGACCTTGAACCACCATTCATCATCGCCAATGCAACCGTTGCTCCGCTCAGTCAGTGGGCTCGCAAAGATGCCAACATCGTCAAGGTTGCAACTACTGGTGATGCGCTTGTCGGTGTTGCTGGTTCTCCTGGTGTTGCTCGCGGAATCGCCCGCGTTGTTCTTGATCCGGGCGATCCGGGCGAACTCGAACCTGGCGATATTTTGGTTGCACCGTGCACCGACCCCAGTTGGACGCCATTGTTTATGACAAGTGCAGCAGTTGTCGTCAATGTGGGTGGACAAATCAGTCACGCCGTCATCGTGAGTCGCGAACTTGGTGTGCCGTGTGTCGTTTCAATTACTGATGGCACTCAACGGATCCCTAATGGCGCAATGATTGAAGTCAACGGCACCACTGGCGTCGTCACAATTCTCTAAATAATTAACCCCCAAAAGAATGGAATCAAAATGAGCAAGGAATACCCCACACCAAGTGAACTCTTCAGCCTTGAAGGCGACGTTGCAGTCGTCACCGGCGGCGGACGCGGAATTGGTGAAGGCATCGCCCGAACACTCGCAAGCGCTGGCGCAAAAGTTGTTGTGGCCGCGCGTCGTGTGCACGAGATCGAAGCAGTTGCTGCAGCAATTCGTGCCGATGGCGGTCAAGCCATCGCTGTTGAAACCGATGTAACAAGCGATGAAGCCATGGAGAACTTGGCCAAGGCCGCCGTCAAAGAATTTGGCAAGTTGTCAATCTGGATTAACAACGCTGGTGGTTCACCCGCACGTTTACCCATGACCGACCTCAAGCGCGAAGACTGGGACGCCTGTATTGCGCTCAACCTCACAGCAGTGTGGGTCGGTATTCGTACCGCGGCGAAGTACATGGAGACAGGATCGATCATCAATATCTCATCAGGTGCAGGCTTCGGTCCAGTTCCGGGTAGCGCGCACTACGGTGCGGCCAAAGCCGCAGTTAACTCGTTGACACTTACTGCGTGTGCCGAACTTGCTCCACGCATCCGTGTGAATGGAATTGCGCCGGGTGCAGTACCCACCGAAATCTTCAAGATTGCACTTGGTGTGAAGAATGATGAAGATCTCGCCGAAGTTGAATCGCAGTGGAATATCCCGATGCAACGCTTTGGCACCTTGCAAGACATGGGCTCTGCAGTGTTGTTCTTGTGCTCGCCTGGAGCCAGTTGGATTAGCGGTGAAATGATCCGCGTGTCCGGAGGCGCCAAGCCCCGATGATTGAATCACGCGAGACGTTCTGTCGTTTCTGCCATGCGGCCTGCCCACTTGAAGTTGACATTGAAATCAACACCAGTGGTGGACAGCCGAAAGAAAAAGTTGTTGCCGTTCGCGGCATTATGAATGACCCCATGTTTGAGGGCTACACGTGCATCAAGGGTCGACAACTCGCCGACCAGCACAATGCCCCCGATCGTTTGCGTGCACTTTTGCAACGCAACACCGATGGGACATTCACTGAAACAACTTCTGTCGCGGCTCTCGACGACATTGCGTCTCGCGTGCAATCAATCATTGCCAAATATGGCCCGCGCGCCGTCGCGACTTACACCGGTACTGGCGCATTTCAAAACTCAATTTCAATGCCAGTCACTCAGGCCTTTCATACGGGCATTGGCTCACCGTCGTTTTACACCAGCATCACCATTGACCAACCTGCTCACCTCACATCGCGTCTACGTCTCGGCGCATGGGAAGCCGGTTGGCAGAACTTCCGTGATGCCGATGTGCTCTTAGCGATTGGCTACAACCCACTCGTATCGTCATATGGCCCATCGGGTGGATTACAAGGAACCAATCCGTTCGTACGTTTACGTCGCGCCAAAGAACGCGGCATGAAATTGATCGTGATTGATCCACGCAAGAGTGAACTCGCATCTTTTGCCGATTTGTGGTTACCCGTCAAACCAGGCGAAGACCCAACGCTGTTAGCCGGTCTCGTCAATGTGATCTTGCAAGAGAATCTGCACGATCAAGAATTCTGCGCTCGTTGGGTCGGCCAGATTGAAGAACTGCGCGCGGCCGTTGCACCGTACACACCAGAAATGGTTGCGGCGCGTTGCGAAGTCAATGCCGACGATGTCGTTGCGGCAGCCCGAATGTTCGCTGCTGGTCCTAAGGGAACCGCTGGCACCGGCACCGGACCCAATATGGCGGCGCACAGCACATTGATGGAGCACCTCACGCTCACATTGAATGCAATCTGTGGTCGCGTGAATCGCGAAGGTGATGTTCTAGAAAGTGGCAATTTCTTGTATCCCGGCAACACTCGGCGGGCACAAGTCATTGCACCAAGTGATCCCGCACCCGGTACACCACATCGCATCAAGGGACTGCGCGGAATGCCTGGCGAAATGTTGACGCCTTTGTTAGCCGAAGAAATTCTTGAACCAGGCGAAGGCCAGGTGCGTTGTTTATTCGTGTGTGGTGGCAACCCTGTCGTTGCTTTCCCCGATCAACTTAAGACCATCAAGGCGCTGAAAGATCTTGAGCTGTTAGTTGTCATTGATCACCGCATGACACCAACTGCCGAACTTGCGCACTACGTCATTCCGCCTCGACTTGAGCTTGAACGCGCCGATGTGCCCACAGTGATGGACCGGCGCTTTGCGGCCCCGTACATCAGTTACACACCAGCGGTTTTGCAGCCCGACGGCGACATGTTGTCGGAATGGGAAGTCTTTGCTGGTATCGCCCAACGACTTGGCACTCGTCTGCCACTACCTGGTGGCGATCTGCCTGTTGATGGTTCGGCTGACGACGACATGGTGCTCGACTATTCATTTGCCAAGGGTCGCATGCCCATGAGCGAAATCCGCGAGAAGCGCAGCACCATTCACGAAGAACTAGCGGTCAAAGTTGTTGCAGCAGATCCTGAAGCATCAGCCCGATTCGCAGTTGCACCACCTGATGTTGTTGAAGAACTCGCGGTTGTTCTCACCGAACAAACAGGTGCTGAAGTCATTGATGGTTTTGATGCCGACAAATTTGCATACCGTCTCATCAGTCGCCGCTTGAAGCATGTTCTCAATTCACTTGGCCGCGAGATTCCAGGCCTTGCACGTGTTGGCACCACCAATGCGGCCTACATGAACCCTGAAGATATGCAAGCCATCTCGGTAAACGACGGAGATCTTGTACGCATTACCTCGCCCTCGGGTGAAGTTGTCGGAGTTGCTGAAGGTAGTGACACCATCAAACGTGGAGTGATTTCAATGTCGCACTCGTGGGGCGGCGCCATAACCGACGAAGATGTTCGCAATCAAGGAACACCAACGAATCGTTTGTGCACGGTTGACAGTGGTTACGACCCCATCAACGGCATGGCGATTCAGAGCGCAATACCTGTTGCAGTCATCAAAGCCTGACACCACAAAAACTATTTGACTGGTCGACCTTGAAAGTCGCCGATTAACGACACTTGCACATTGTCGCCAACCGTGTGCTTGGCCATTTGTTCAAGTTTCGCTTCGTAATACGCATCGCGTAAATCGCCCTCAGACAATGCGTTGTAGGTGGGATAAATCGCTCGGCGATCACGATCTGAATTGTTTGATCCACTGCGATGCGGAGTACGCGAATGAAACCACAGGGTTTGGCCGGCACGAATTGGAGCAAGTTCCCACTTCAGTCGCGACACCACAATTTCGCTGATGCACCCGACGTCGTTCATCGGTAACACTTCGCCAAAGCAACCACTCACAACTTCAAGACAGCCATTTACTTCGTCGGCATCGTCGATAGCAACCATGCACGAGATATGGCTATCAATAAATGGGTAAGCCGGCGCATCTTGATGAGGTGCGTATCCAGCACCACCCACCAACTTGTAGTTGATCTTCTCTTTATACAGCACCGCTTGTTCACCCATTAACAGTGATGCCGAGTCAAGCATGGCTCCAGTTGTTAACAGCTCACGTATCGGTTCATGAAACGGCGTGAAGTTTTCGGTGCGACACAACTTTGGTCCAAAATCGGTCATCTCGCGATAGTGCAACCAATGGCCATCTTCATCGCGCCACGACGAAATCTCATCGATCCATTGACGAAGTTGTTCAACACCTTGTTCGTCAAGGGTTTCAATCAATACCCAACCGTGTTCGTCAAAAAATGCTTTCGCTGCAAAGTCGCCTGGCAAGAACGATTGCACGATCAGACCTTGCTCAACGAGTGAATAGCATCTATCCAATGTTCGAGTGCGGGCACAACTGCATGTGGGTCTTTCGCCCCATCGTCGGCGATACGCAAGGCGACCATCGCTTCCCACCATGGATTGGTTGTGAACGCCGCGACTTCTGCATCAGTGAGATCGCCACCTTGTGCTGCCAAGGTCATGATGCTGTCTTCAGACAGCAGTGCTCGATATTCCGGTCGTGTTGTCACTAAAAATCTCTTGGCCGGAACATGACCTTCAATTAAGGCTGCGACACGATCGCCCAGAATCGGACGCACCGCTTCGGCGCCCATCGTGGCATGACGAGGCTGACCAGGTCCGTCCCACGGGTGTGCCAAGTCATGAATCAATCCGGCAACTTGCAGTTCAATATCTGATGGGTCAGATTTCTCGAGTAAAGCCGCACACTGCAAACCGTGATCAAGTTCAAAGAATTTGTCGCTCTCGGCCGACACCGTGGTCTTGAGAACCACCAGGTGATCGACTAGTTCTTGACTGTTAGTAAACACGTGCATGACTTACTCCGTGACCTTGAACGAATTGCTATGTTTACGGTACGCCATCGAGATGACATTGAGGTAACGACATGCGTAAGTCACTATTGATTCTGGGGTTAACGATGACAGCAATGTCATTAGCCGCCTGTGGCGGCGATGATGCTCCAGCCACCACAAATCCACCCGTCACCGAAGGTGGCGCACAGATCGCCAACCCTGCTTCGCAGTATTGCGTTGATCAAGGTGGAACCCTGGAAATTATTGATGAAACTGCCGGCCAGGTTGGTTACTGCAATCTCCCCGACGGAACACGTATCGAAGAGTGGGAATTCTTCAATTCCAGTCAGTCGCCAAGTACTACTGGTTGATTCACTGACCTAGGACGCCAGGTAACCACTCTTCAAGTCGCATCAACATCTCTGCTCCACTGTGCGACAACAAGTGCCCGTCGCCTTCGCACACAACCACCTCACCACTGCCGGCCATGGCCGCGACAATCTCGCTTGATTGCATTGGCAAGATCTCGTCCATATCTCCATGGAACAACAACAGTGGTCGGCCGCGTAAGCCAGCAGCTACTTCACAACCAGCCGACTGAGTCGCAAATGTAACAACGCCGGCAACTTCATCCATCACAACGCCCACTCGCACGGCGACTGCACCGCCAAATGAATGGCCCATCACCACGACTCGTTGCGCTCCGGCATCGGCTGCCAACTGAACGGCGGCCGCAACATCTAACGAACACATATCTAGATCGTTTGGTCGGCGATATGACACCCGTAAAACCGGAACACCGCGAGCCGCCCAAGTGTCACCCAACTCTTGATACAAACCATCAGCAGGTCCGAGTAGTCCACCCATGGCACCACCACACGCCACAATTGCTGCGGGTTGTACCGCCACCCCAGCCGGGACTTGATGCCACATGATCGTCACCAGTCCGCGCATCGTGAATAACTCAACGTGGCGTAAAGATGAAGTAATCATGACGCTTTGCGAGGCAATGACCCCGAGGGCGTGAAGAGGCGTCTCCATTGCTTGTACCCTACATTCACCATGGCTTCTACGAGTTCGAACAAGCTTGACCAGCTCAGTCCCGAGGAACGCGACACCGCCTTGCGCGTCGGACGAGCATGGCGCGAACTCCGTCGCGGCGCTTCAATGGGCAAACTCATTGAATACTTTTTTGGCGTCGGTGACGATGCCCTCGAGTTCGGACAGATGGACACGCTTGATTTGTTAGTCCAGCAGCCCGGCTGGCGTATGGGCGATTTGGCCGACGCACTTCGCGTTGATCCGTCAACTGCAACCCGGGCAATTCAGCGACTTGAAAAGTTTGGTTTAGCAACGCGTTGTAGCAGTACCGACGACAAACGTGTGGTCGTTGTCTCGGCAACCGAATCTGGGCGTAAGCGTCACGCTGATGCGGCAGCTCGTCGACAAGAACTGATCATTCACATCATGTCAACATTTGACCGAGATGAATTTGGCGAACTGTCGATGTACCTCGACCGCTTTGTTGGTTCGCTTGACCAATTCGTTGAACGTCTCAACAACTCTGACGAATCGTAAGGTGACAATTTCAAATGGCTGACAAAAAGTCATTTGCCGATGATGCGATGCAGTTTGCGCCACAGCTTCTTGGTGCCGCGACTCGTATGACACGAAATCGTTCAGATGCTGAAGATTTAGTGCAAGAAACGATGTTGAAAGCATTTAAGTCTTACGAATCTTTTGATGAGGGAACGAATCTCCGAGCGTGGCTTTTTCGCATTCTGACGAACACCTTTATCAACAGTTATCACGCAAGAAAGGTCCGCCCCCAAGAGAGTGATCTTGGTGATCTTGAAGACTTGTATCTTTATCGCCATGTTCCGCAGTTGGCCGACAAGATCAAAAGTCAAAGTGCCGAAGATGCAGTATTTGATTTGTTCACCGATGACGAAGTCAAGACGGCACTCGAAGAGTTGCCCGAGGCATATCTCATGCCGGTTTTGCTCGCCGATATTCAAGACTTCTCGTATCAAGAAATCGCCGACATGCTCGAGGTCCCACTTGGCACCGTCATGTCACGCCTCCACCGAGGCCGGAAGGCACTACAAAAATCTTTGGTTGGTTTTGCTCAAGAGCGAGGACTCATTGATGTCACGTGAAAACATGTCACTAGAAACAAGGAACCATCATGGCTGATTGCAACGAAACCATTCGCCAGTTGTACGCCTATCTTGACGAGATGCTCGACGAGGCGTTGAAAGGCGACATCGCATTGCACCTAGGCGACTGCCCCGATTGCCAAGGACGCGTTGAATTCGAATACTCGCTCAAACTCAATATTCGAGCCCGCGCCCAAGAAGAACCAGTTCCCGACGAACTTCGCGAGCGCCTCTTGGGCTGTTTCAATCTTGATCTTGAAGCCGAGTAACTAGCGGGTCACCCCGTCGAGTCGCTACCATGACATTCATGCTTGCAGCGAACATTTGGCACTGGTGGATCGGCGTAGTTCTGACGATCGTAGGAATCTTGACCGTGGCTGGCGTCGCTGCTGGCTATGTCAAGCAGGTGTCGGCCTCCCGTTTCCCGGGTAAGCGCCAGCGCCGCGGCCACGACGAGGGCTGAATTATCCCCGATTCGGGACCTCAGACGTGGCAACACTCGCCGCTCATTGTTGATCTTCTCTCTCGTACAACTTTTCCTGTCGCAGGGTCGACCGTCGCCTGCGCCGTTTCAGGTGGGGCTGATTCACTTGCGCTGATGGCCTTGGCCGTGGCATCTGGACTGAACGTCACCGCGATCCATGTCGACCATGCTTTACGCCCCGAATCTGCCAGCGAGGCCAACATCGTTCGTTCGGCCGCCCAATCGGTTGGTGCCGATTTTCAGGCGCTGACCGTCTCGGTCGGACAAGGTTCCAATCTTGAAGCTCGAGCCC
>JBIIMF010000035.1:0-13399 GCA_044338135.1 Ilumatobacteraceae bacterium
TACGTTCGGCTTCATCGGCAGTGATGACGCGACCCGACAACAACAAATCAAGAGCACGTGGCGTGCCAATCAATTTCGGCAATGCCCATGATGCACCGTATTCGGCAATTAATCCACGACGACTAAATGACGTCGTGAGTTTGATGCCACTTGCCGCGAAACGAAGGTCGCAGAAAAGCGCCAAAACAAATCCGACGCCGGCTGCTGCACCATTCATGGCCGCGATGATCGGCTTCGGATACGAAATGAAGTCGCTGAATCGGCCAGCACCTGTTGCGGGTCCGGCGCCACCTGCGGGATTGGCGCGAATCTGATTGAGTGCGTCCATATCGGCACCCGGACAAAATCCTTTGCCTGCTCCCGTCACGACAACCACACGAACTTCAGGGTTGACGCGACATTCTTCGAGACGAGCAAAGAATTGTGCCGACATCGCAGCGCTCCACGCGTTCATGCGATCGGGGTTATTCAGAGTGATGACTCCGATACCGGGCTTTTCAACAGAAACAAGAACTAGATCAGTTTGATTCGACATCTTCCTGACGATAGTCGTTGGGCTGAGAAATGTTCTTAGCCCTGCGCATATCAATCACCAGATACACCAGACAACCCACGATCATCGCAATCGCGATCCACTGGTTGAGGCGTAATCCCCCACCGCTCTTGGTTGGATCGATCCGTAAACCCTCAACCCAAAAACGTCCCAGTCCGTAACCGCCGACGTACAGAGCCATCAATCGACCGGGATGCGAATTCATCAAACGCCGCCCAACAATGACGAGTACGATAGCGAGTGCCAGATTCCATAGTGCTTCATACAAAAACGTTGGGTGGAAAAGTGTGCCTGGCGCATAGCCATCGGGCATTTTGTCGGCATCAATCTTGAGAGCCCATGGAAGGGTCGTCGGTCGACCAAACAGTTCTTGATTCCACCAATTGCCTAAGCGTCCAATGGCCTGAGCTACTGGTATTGCTGGCGCAACCGCCCACAACATTTTCCCGATATCTATGTTGCGCTTTCGCGCAACAAGAACTCCAACGATTGCGCCCAGCAAGACTCCGCCTGGAATACCGAGGCCGCCCTTCCAAACTTTGAGGATCGAACCTAGATCATCAGAAAAACGATCCCACTCAGTGGCCACGTGATACAGACGAGCACCAATGACACCGGCTGGTACAGCCCACGTAGCAATTGATGCGGCTTCTTCTGGTCCGCCAACACCAATCAGCGTCATGCGCTTACCCCAAATACGCACTGCGACGATGACACCAATTGCAATCATCAATCCATAGGCACGCAACTGCAACGGTCCAATATGTAGCGACGCGCTCCCTGGACTTGGGATATACGAAAGAAAACTCATGCGATGACTTTGGCAGCAAATGCCAAGGCAGATTCGTTAATAAAATCCTTGTCGTAGTCCTGTGTTGCCACATGGAAACTTCGATCGAGCAAAATGCGCTCAACTGGTCCGCCCCATTGCGCAGCAAGTTCGTCACTTGTTGCCGGATCTACAACATGGTCGTTCTTAGATGTAATCAACAACATCGGAATTTTGCACGAACCGTATTGCGACAACATGGGCTTGATGCCATCTTCAACCATCGACACCAAAGGTGCGAGCGGAGTTTCGGAATACGAACTTTCTTTCACATCGGGGTCAGCGATGTCCGATCCAATTCCAGGAAAGACTTCCGTTCCTTCGGCCAACATACCCTTGACCATCTCGATCATTTCTTCAGCCTGCGGCTGCGATGCCGGGTTGATGCACACGATTCCCGAGACCGAGGGCTGCTGAAGTGCGGTCCATAAAGTTAAGGATCCGCCCATTGACAAACCGGTGACCACAACTTTGTCAACTCGTGCTGCAAGACGAGCGTACGCAGCAGCAACTTCAAAAGACCAATCGCTCCAGCGGCTCGGAATCATGTCTGAGACTGCAGTTCCGTGACCTGGCAACCGGGGTAACTCGACGTCGTATCCTGCCGCAGCGAAAGCTTCAGCAACTCCGCGCATTGACGATGGATTTCCGGTGAAGCCATGGATGCATAACGCGCCGAGGCGCTTCGTGCCGTTGTGGCTCCATGCTTCGGCTCCAGCAATGACCGGGGCCTTGTCGATATGTGTACTCATACAACAGTTCTAGCGTATTGAGTCAGCAAAATTGGGGTCAGTCACCAATCTCGACTGAGCGATTTTCATAAATGCTTCGACTACGGTCGGATCAAACTGCGTGCCAGACGCGCGAGCAATGTAGCGAACAGCGTCTTCAACTGCCCAAGCTTTTTTGTAGACCCGTTCGCTGGTTAAGGCATCAAAAACATCAGCAACTGCACAAATCCGTCCCGACAAAGGCACATCCATCGCCCCAATTTGATTGGGATAGCCCAATCCATCCCAACGTTCATGGTGATTGAGGGCCACCTCTTCCGCCAACTGCACTAGGGGCGACGTGCTCCCCGACAGAATGCGCGCGCCAAGAGTTGTGTGAGTCTTCATCACTTCAAACTCGGCAGGCGTCAACGGGCCAGGTTTCAGCAAAATTGAATCCGGAATCGCAACTTTGCCGATGTCGTGCAAACGTGCCGCCAAACGTAATCGTTCCGACCAAGCCGGCTCTTGGCCCAGCAATTCAGATAGTTCGGCACACATGTCGCCGACTCGCGAAGTGTGCTCTCCAGTGTCGGTGTCGCGGAATTCGCCAAGAATTGCCAAACGTTCGAGCGCTTCTAACTGGAACTGTTCAAGTTCGGTCGTTCGACCACGAACCAAACCTTCAAGCTCGCTCGTTCGCAAACGCAGAATTTCTGCTTGTTGACGTGACTCTTCAGCTTCGTGCGCCACTTGAAGAGTCTTGATACGGATATCAGTACCTTCATTGAAGATCGACTGATTGATCGCGAACTTTTTCTCTAGGTGATAGACAGCTTCTTCAAACTGGCCCATTGCCTTATACAAATCTGCCAAGGCGCAGTGTGCCGAAAATTCAATGGGCTTGGCATTGATCACTTCTGCTAACCCGAGTGCGTGACGGAAGTGCGATAACGCTTCATCGTCATTCTTCGCACACAGTTCAACTCGACCGAAGGCAAGTTCAACTGTTGACCGAACCGCGTCATCAAATGAAACACTCGAGGCGTCAAGCATCGCCAGAGCCGCGTTTAATAACGTACGCGCCTGATCAAAATCGCCACGTCCGCCATAGGCGCCAGCGAGCGCAGCAAGCACTTCGGGCAAGAATCCAACCGCATGTACACGACAAAGTGCCAATGCGCGTTCGCCAATTTCGATTGCAACATCAAACTCGCCACGTTCTGCTCGCAACGATGAGACGTTCGCCAACGTAATCGCATCAAAATCAGGGCGATTCAATTGGGCATTGGCGTTCATCGCTGCTTCATAATTGACGATTGCGCGATCCGTGTCACCAAGTTCGTGGTAAATCGAAGCAATTGTGTTGAGCATGTTGCCTTCATCGACGCGATGCCCAGTTCCGCGATAACAGTCAAGGGCCTGAAGCGAACACGACAAAGCTTCTGAGTGGTTCCCCGAATTGCTGTGTACCAGACCAATCAGACTCAACGACCAAGCGACGACAAGCGGAACATCGTGGGACATTGCATAGTCACGAGCCTCAACCGCTAAAGCAAATGCATCTCCTGGTTGACCGTCATAGTGCGCCAACGATGCCAACCGATACAACGCCTCTGCTTCGCAATCAACATCTTGATTGGCACGCGCCAACGCTCGGGCCTGTTGGACGAGTATTCGGGAACGTTCAGGCTCAGTAGCTTCATGAGTTCGGGCAAGATCGAGCAACAAACGAGCCGAGTGATGCGTTTGACGCTCGACCTCGGTGTTGTTGGCTTGAACTTTTGTCACGAGCGAACTCCCAGAAGACTGTTGACCCCTTTGTTTCGGCCAAAAACCGGTCAAACTTGAATAAGTCAGCGAACTTTCTCATATTTGGGGCATGATTCATGTGGCGCACATGTTGTCGCCGACCCCACGAAAGACCGCGGCGCATGTCTTCACAATGGAAAGAGAACGAAAGACGAGGTCAGAGCGCTAAACGGCGCCGAGACTTCGATCGAGCAGCGCTCTACGCCTTCGTGCCCGTTGTCGCCATTGCCCCGGTATGGGTCTTGGCCATCACCGTTTTCTGGCTTCCGTTGACCTGGATTACCGGCGTCGCCTTCTGGAAAGTCCTCTTGGGATATCTCTTGGCTGGGCTCATCTTGTTCATTCCAGCCTTCCAGCGGCGAGTACTCACCTTGCTCGTGGGCGCTCGCAAACCCAATTCGCGCGAGGCTCCCAAATTGCAAAAGGCTTTCAACGAGGTCACCCAGGCCTGGCATCTTCGCCATCGACATTTTGTCGTTGGCGTGGTTGATGACAAAGACCTCAATGCTTTTGCCACTGGTGGACATCTCGTTGTCGTAACATCATTTGCGACTCAAGAACTCAATCACGACGAGCTATGCGGAGTTCTCGCCCATGAACTCTGCCACCACCTTGGCTCACACACCATCGCGTTGACGATCGGCCAATGGCTCACGTTGCCCGTGTACTTACTTGAACGCATCGGCGCATTTATGCACAACGTGTCAAAGGCAGCAACTCAAACTTTTGCCCGTAGCTCTCAATCGGCTCGCCTACTCGGACAAACGATTGCCCTCATCTTCAATGCGTTCTCTTGGTTCTTTCGTGCTGGATATTCGATGATGCGCTATCTCGGAAACTCAGTCGGGCGATCGGCCGAATTCCAAGCCGATCAGCGAGTAGTACGTATGGGATACGGCCGACAGTTGTCGGCGGCGCTCAAGAAAACTGTTGGGCCTCGCGACGTAAGTTCTTCTCACCCACCGGCGAGAACTCGCATTGCCCGCATTGAAGCATCGCTACGTCCTGGTAACTGGAAGCATCCGTCAACCGGACTCAAGTAACCAGCCCTACAGATTCGTGTACTGATCAAGAGCCTCGTTCACCTGATCGACATTGACCACACCTAAGTGGCGCCATACAACATTGCCGTCAGTATCAAACAAGACAGTTACTGGAACAGTCGGAGCATCGAGTGCCTCTAGTAATTTGCCATTGTTGTCAATCGCGACAGGAAGCGATAAATCATTCATTTGCAAATACTCGGCAATTTTCGTGGGGTCATCCCCAATGTTGATGGCCAATACCGCAAGGTCTTGGCGTTGAAGAGAGATTTCCTCAAGTGCTGGCAATTCTCGCTTGCAGGGCTGACACCAGACCGCCCACAAGGAAACGAGTAGCGGCCGATCATTTGAGGCGACACCAATTGATGTTGTCGTTCCATCAAGTTTGAGCAGCTCAATGTCGGCGATCAGAGGTGACGTCGAATTACTTCCGCATGCGACAGCAAAGATCAAAGACCCCAACAGCAATGATCGCCGCAATACTCTCATGCGACTGTAATGGTCACAGTTTCGTGCACTCCGACAGTACAAGCACCGAAGTAATAACCGGGATCAACAAAAGTCATCCGCTGAGTTTCGCCCGGCCGCACTGTAAACGGTCCGACGCTATGGATCGCGACATCGTTGTTGACAATGACGACAGTGTCGCCAACTGCGATGGACAATTGTTCAGGAAAGTAATCCTCAGTGAGCAAACCTTTGTCGATGCGTTCTTTCGTGCCGTTAGGGATTTCGTAGCTCCACACTTTTCCATCACCCGTCGACACATCTTGTGAATTGCTACCTGCTATTGAGAAAACAATCACGATGGCGACGGTGATGGGGATGAGAAATGCCAAAGTTGCAAGGAGGACCTTGACGGGTCCTCCTTGCAAAAAACCAACTGGCTCAACTGGTTCCGGCACGTTCACTTCAGGCACGCCGACAACCTGTCACGGGGCTTCGTCGCGAACTTCGGCACTGACCGTCACTTTTCCAGCTTTGGCGAAGGTCAACGTGACATCAAACTTTGCACCAAGCTCGAGCGACTTCACAATGTCAATCAACATGATGTGATAGCTACCAGACTTCAATTCCACTGTTGAACCAGCATCAATAACAATTGATTCAACTTCTTGCATCACCATTTCTTCAGACATGGCTTCAGTCGTTGAACTCATGTCATCCATCGGAGCCTCAGTAGTCATCTCCATTGATGAATCATCTGCCGCATCGGCCATCACCATCTCGTGAAGTTCGGCGACTTCAGCGATTGAAGGATCCACAGAAACATCTGTGAGTTCATCACCTTCTTGTGACGACATCTTCAGGTACACCGCGCCCAATGAAGTCATGCTCGGACTTGTTCGAGCCCACACATCAACCACTTCAACCCCAGCAGACGGGCTCGACGAATCGTCGTCTCCCCCGCATGCCGCAAACAAACTGACGCTTGCCACGAGTCCCAAAATGATCCCGTTTAATTTTGACTTTTTCATGTTTTTCCCTTCATTATTTTTGCGAAATTTGTCGTAGCAATATCTGTAGATCATTAGTCATCGCATCGCTATCAATGCCAAATGGCCACTCGACCAATACCGCACCCTGATCGTCAATGACATAAGCAGTCGCGCTGTGACCAACTTCAATTTTCCCATTCGCGTCACGCGTCACGGTTGAACTGGCCAAAAATGCATTCTCTGCGGCTTCTAACTCTTCTTGAGAACTTGCGTGCAACGCATGAAACCGATCACTGAAACTAGACAGATAGCCGTTTAACACTTCGGCTGTATCGCGTTCTAGGTCGACAGTTGCCATCGCGAGGTCTATCTTCAATCCATCGGCACCAAGATTTTTGATTGCGGTCCGCGCCGCCGCCAATGTCGTCGGACATAAATCTGGACAATTGGTGTACCCGAAATACATCACAAGAAGTTGTCCATTTTGAGCCTTCATGGTGAACTGTTCGTCGTGAGTTGCAAACTCACCCTCGCTCGTCACGTCGGTCAAGGTCACTGCGCCGACTTGCAGCGGTTCATCGCGAACTATGCCGCGCATCAAAGATGCGTCAGATCCACACGAAACCATGGTCATCAACATCGGGAGGACCAAAACGGCCATGACTCGCCTACGCATGTGTACAGGATGCCGATTCTCTGCAGTACGACCTAAGGACCCAAGTCCTCTCCTCATTGTGTCTTCAGCCATATATGTCACAAGTCGCCTTTTCAGGTCAGTTAGTTCCCGTGGAATCAGGCGCGAGACCAACGTCACGGATATCGTCGTAAGCGATGTCTGCGTCACCCAACCTTTCAGCCGATTCGCCTTTCCTGGCGGCAGCGAACGGCCGCAAACATCGCCACACTCCAGTTTGGTTCATGCGTCAAGCCGGGCGCAGCCTTCCCGAGTACAAAGCGATTCGCGGCAGTGGCAGCATTCTCGAAGCCATCAAACAACCGACACTGTCGGCCGAGATCACATTGCAACCGTTTCTCCGCTACGGCGTTGATGCCGCCGTGCTCTATAGCGACATTGTTGTTCCACCGCATGCGGTCGGTTTTGGTATTGACGTCGCACCCGGAACCGGACCTGTTGCCGAAAATGCATTTCGTTCACCCGACGACCTCAAGCGCTTACGACCACTTGAGGCTGAAGATGTTTCATACGTGATCGAGACCGTCAAACTTCTTGTCGCTGAACTGCCAACTTCGGTACCGCTCCTCGCGTTTGCCGGAGCGCCGTTCACCGTTGCGAGCTACCTCATTGAAGGTCGACCGTCACGCACATATCAAAACACCAAGCGCATGATCCATCTTGAGCCAGAACTCTGGCACCAACTCATGGATCGACTCGTCCAGCATTCGGTCACATTCATTGATGCTCAACTTTCGGCTGGTGCACGCGCGTTCCAATTGTTCGATTCATGGGCTGGTTCGCTTTCAAACGCCGACTACCGCGAATTCGTTTTGCCACATAGCAAGAAGGTTTTCCAACAACTACGCGAGCTGCATCCCGAAGTTGCCGGAATTCATTTCGGTATTGGTTGCGATCACCTGCTTGAATCCATGTACGAAGCTGGTCCCAGAATCATGGGACTTGACTGGCGAACTCCTATTCAGTCGGCTCGCAAACGTATGGGCACCGATCTCGTTGTACAAGGGAATCTTGATCCCGCCCTAGTTTTGGCTGGTTCACAAGCGGCGCTCGAGGGTGCCGAACTCGTACTTGACGACAACGCCAATCATCCCGGACATATCTTCAACCTCGGTCATGGCGTCGACCCCACAACCGATCCTGCAGTTCTTGAAGATGTTGTTGCATTTGTCCACGAAAAAACCCGAATCGAAGAATCATGACTCAAAAAACTGCAGTTCTCCTCATGGCTTACGGCACACCGCGTACGCCCGCCGAAATTGAGCCCTACTACACCGACATTCGTCGTGGTCGCGCGCCAACCCCCGAACAACTTGCTGATTTGGTTGCGCGATATGACGCCATCGGTGGCATCTCGCCGCTCGCTGCTCGCACCGAAGCGCAACGCGATGCATTGCAAAATGCACTGAACTCAATCGCTCCAGACACTTACGAAGTTGTCCTCGGTCTCAAGCACGCTGAACCGATGATTGAAACTGCGGTCAATGATTTGGCGGCCCGCGGTTTTCAACACATCATCGGATTAGTGCTTGCACCGCACTATTCGTCATTCTCGATCGGCCAATACATGGGCCGCGCCCGAACTGCAGCCGAACCACATGGCATGACAGTTACTTCGATCGACTCTTGGGCGACAGAGCCCGCATTTGTTGAATTCTTGGCTACCGATTTGCGCACACGCCTTTCTTCGATGCCGACAAACACAAAAGTTCTTTTCACTGCTCATTCGCTACCTCAACGCATCATTGATGCTGGCGATCCTTATCCCGACGAACTCCGTTCAACTGCCGAAGCAGTTGCAGCCGCAGCCGGTTTGGATTCGTGGTCATCATGGTCAATTGCGTGGCAGTCAGCAGGACGTACCCCCGAACCCTGGATTGGCCCCGACATCTTGGCCGTCATTGATGAATTGGCTGAAAGCGAAAATGCCTCGGGCGTCATTGTCTGTGCATGCGGATTTGTCGCTGACCACTTAGAAGTTCTTTTTGACCTTGATATTGAAGCGAAACAACATGCGGAAGCAAAAGGCTTGGCGTTTGATCGCACGAATTGCGTCAATGACGATGCAACGATCATGCATGCTCTAGCCCAACGAGTGGTGTCAGCTCAGCCATGAGCTCAGATACCGATCCGAAACACATCGTTGTTATCGGTGCAGGTATCACTGGCTTAACTGCGGCATATCGATTACTCAAAATCGCTTCTGCAGACAATTACGGTGGCCCATCAATCTTCGTCACTGTTGTTGAAGCAAGCGCAACAGTTGGTGGCAAGATTCGTACGTCACCATTCGGTGGAATATCAGCCGTTGATGAAGGCCCCGATGCTTACTTGGCTCGCGTTCCTCACGCCGTCGCACTGGCACGCGAACTTCAACTTGGCGATGACATCACTCATCCGACTGCTGGACACGCTGCAGTCATGCACAACAAGTTGCACCCCATTCCCGAAGGTCTGATGCTCGGCGTCCCCACAGGGGTGATGTCCCTTGCTCGTAGTGATTTGATGACGTGGCGTGGCAAGATTCGCGCTGGACTTGAGCCAATTTTGCCTTCAAGTGGTGCTCACAACGATTCGATCGGCAACTTGATTCGGCAACGGTTTGGCAAACAAGTTCAACAGTTTCTTGTCGATCCTCTAGTGGGAAGCATTTATGCCACAGATACCGACAATTTCAGTTTGGAGATGGTGCCTCAGCTTGCGGCTCTTGCGACTGGTCGTAGCGTTCTAATAACTGCCCGCAAGCAAATGAAGAACGCCCCCAAATCAACATCACCAATTTTTGAAACTCCGCGGAGCGGACTCGGGACACTCACTCAAGCACTCAACGATGCGATCATTTCTCTTGATGGCAACATCTTGACGTCGTCAACAGTCCAAGGTATTTCTCGTGTTGCAGATGGTTATGTCGTTGAAATAACTGGCGCGACATCTCGTTCAATCAATGCCGACAGCGTCATCGTTGCTTCCCCAGCACGTTCATCAGCAACTTTGCTGAAGTCAATCAGTGAAGATGTAGCGGCGCTCATGAGTTCAGCCGAGCACTCATCGGTTGTCATGGCAACTATCAAAACTGTCGAATCCGATTTACCAAAGTTGGCTGGCTTAAGTGGTTACCTCGTTGCCAAGCCAGACCAAGATCGTGTCACTGCAGCATCATTTGGCTCGAACAAGTGGTCACATTGGAAGCCCAGTGACGGTTCAATGATTCTGCGCGTGTCACTCGGTCGCGATGGTGCGCCCACCCATGATCTGATTCATGAATGGGACGACGAACGCATTGTTCGCCAGGTCATTGACGAAGTGAGTCGACATACTCAAACGTCAATCACTCCAGATGCCTTCCGAGTGACTCGCTGGCCCGAAGCATTCCCTCAGTATCGACCCGGACATATGAACTACGTTGCGGCAGTTGAGTCTTCGCTGGTACGTCATGCGCCTGGTGTTTTTGTGGCGGGTGCAAGCTGGCGCGGAATCGGAATCCCTGCTTGTGTTGCACAGGCCGAAAAAACGGCTCAAAGCACTGCAGAATTCCTCGGGCACCTGCAAGAATGACAAGGTGCGTTTTCAATCGATCATTGCTTTGACAACCCTAGGCATCTTCATGTCAGCCGTAGCCCTCAGTGGCTGCGGATCAAATGACGAGAATGCCACCAAGTTTTCTTCGAAGTCACTCGCAACAACCACTACGCTTGCGGCAACTACTTCGACGAGCACAACCACAACCACCGTCTATGCAGGCCCGCCCACACTTGCACCTAACGAATCACTTCCCGTTCCCGAAGCCGTTCCCCCAGAAGACGTCGTTGAACCAGAAGTTCTCATCGGAGAACTCGTCATTCCTGCGTTGCTCTTGACGCAACCCATCTTCAAAGGAGTCACACTGCCGACACTCGACAAGGGTGTCGGTTACTGGCCAGGAACAGCAATGCCCGGACGTGTTGGCAACGTCGTCCTTGGCGGACATCGAACAAGCAAGCAGAAGCCGTTCAGAAATATTGATTTATTGGTTCCAGGTGACGAGGTTTATGTCACGACTGCCGATGGCACTTTCGTATACGCCGTCACAGGCACACAAATCATCGAACCGACCGATGTCTGGATTATCGATCAAACAGAATCGGCAACATTGACTTTGTTTGCTTGCCACCCGCCTCATTCGGTCAAACAACGAATTGCTGTTTTCGCCGAATACCTTCGCAAAGAATCTGTGTGAGCTCAAAGAATAAAAATCGTCGTCTTGCGCGCACGCTCATATCGGGCTTGCTTGTTGCATTATCAATGCCTCCGTGGGGCTGGTGGCCTTTGGCGTTCGTTGGCCTCGCCATGTTCACATCGCTCGAACTGACAACGTCGGGCCCTCGTCAACGCTTTACAACCGGCTTTGTCTTCGGCTTGGGCTGGTTCTTCCCCGCGCTTGCTTGGATGTGGTTTTTGACGGCCCCTGGTTACATCGTCGGAGTCGCGATCTATGCAATTCTTCACGGACTCGTATCACTCGCGGTTGTTCGTGGAGATAACAACCGGTCATTTCTTTTCTTGTCTCCAGCCGCTCACATGTTGATCGAAGTTTTGCGAATGTCCGCGCCCTTCGGTGGCGTACCGCTGGCAACTCTTGGAATCTCGCAAGTCGGTGGACCGTTGCACCGGGTTGCATCAGTCGGTGGAGTCATTTTGTTGTCATGGCTGACCTGGCAAGTCGGTGCACTGCTCGCCAAACGTCCTCGTGATTTCTCGGTCGATCGCCAACATCGGCGCCTACTGTGGGCCTTATGTCTACTCGTGTTCGTCGGTAGTTACTTTGCACCTCGCGGATCAAATACTGGTCGTGATTTTCATGTCGTGGCCGTTCAAGGTGGCGGACCACAGGGAACACGAGCGATCAACACCGATCCCCGAGATGTTGTCGAACGTCATCTCGCTGCCTCACGAACAATTGATAACAACATTGGCAATCCAATTGACTTGGTTGTTTGGCCTGAAAACGTCATTGACGTCGCAGATTTCGAAACGAGCGAAGAACTTGCCGAGATAGGCGCCGAAGCCTCCCGTCTCAACGCACCATTTGCTGTCGGAATTACCGAGGATGTCAACCGTGAGCATTTCACCAATGCGCAAGTCATCGTGACAACTGATTCAGAGGTCACCGGCCGATATGACAAGGTACGCCGAGTTCCTTTTGGCGAATACATGCCGATGCGTTCATTTCTGAAATCGCTCGGCGCGCCCGTTGATCAGGTTCCCCGTGACGCTCTTGCCGGAACTGAGCCGGCCTTTCTTGATGTTCCTACGTCTGAAAGCAACGAACGAATTGGCGTTGTGATCTCGTGGGAGGTCTTCTTTGGCGGACGCGCCCGCGAAGGTGTCAAAAATGGCGCTGGGTTCATCATCAACCCGACCAATGGTTCGAGCTACACCTGGACCGTGCTGCAGTCGCAGCAAGTCGCTTCATCAAAGTTGCGAGCAATTGAAACGGGTCGGTGGGTCGTGCAGATATCCCCCACCGGCTTCAGTGCATTCGTTGATCCCGAAGGAAATGTCTACCAACGCACCGGAGTAAGTGAACAAAAAGTGATTTCACGCGATATCGCTATTCGCAGTGGTCAAACTCTTTATGTCGCACTCGGCGACAAGCCATGGATTGCCCTTTTGGCATTGGTCTTTTTAATCGGATTGATCAATCGTTCAAAAACTAGCCCTAGACATTGATCGTCACGGTGACCGGGCCGTCGTTCACTAACGCAACCTTCATGTCGGTGCGAAAGCGACCGGTTTCGACATGAGCCCCAAGGCGCCGCAATTCTTCGATCACTTTTGTCACCAAAGGTTCGGCTACCTCTGGTTTTGCGGCTTCAATCCAACTCGGTCGTCGACCGCTATTCGTATCGCCATACAAAGTGAATTGACTGACCACAAGAACATTCTGTGTGGTGTCAGCCACCGAAAGATTCATCACACCGTCGGCGTCACTCATGATCCGCAGATTCCAAATTTTGTCGGCCAACTTGGTCGCTGATTGCTCAGTATCTGAATGAGTCACGCCAACGAGCACTAATAGACCGTGGCCAATTTCTCCGACTCGGGTTGTGACACCATCGACTGTTGAATCAACCGATGCTTGATCTACCCGTTGTACTAATGCACGCACATCACGATCGTGTCATAAATGTGGCCGGCGATGCGACACAATGGAGGGGTGATCACTTTGCAGTCACCAAATGGCGATGTCAAAACATCGTTGTACCCAGAATGTGGTGGCCGAATTGGTTCACTCTCGGCCTTTGGTGACGAAATCCTCATCGCTGGAAGCGCCCAGGAT
>JBIIMF010000109.1:0-3899 GCA_044338135.1 Ilumatobacteraceae bacterium
GTCTCCGCACGGTTACTAAAACCAAGATCGGAGCTGACGATGTTTTGCAAATCCAGGTGACCGGTGTTGCTGGAATACCAACAAGCGGAGTCAGCGCAGTGTCACTGAACGTGACCGCCACTGGGCCTACATCAGAAGGTTTCATCACGGTCTACCCCTGCGGCCAAGTACCGACAGCTTCAAACCTGAACTTCATTGTCAACCAAACTTTTCCGAATGCTGTCCTCGTACCCATCAACCAATTCGGCCAAATCTGCTTCTACTCGAGTGGCGAAACTGACCTCATCGCAGACATCAACGGTTGGTTTCCCACAAGCGCAGGACTTGAATCTGTGGATCCGGTCAGGTTGTTTGATACGAGACGTGGTTCGCCTCAAGGTCTCCGCACGGTTACTAAAACCAAGATCGGAGCTGACGATGTTTTGCAAATCCAGGTGACCGGTGTTGCTGGAATACCAACAAGCGGAGTCAGCGCAGTGTCACTGAACGTGACCGCCACTGGGCCCACATCAGAAGGTTTCATCACGGTCTACCCCTGCGGCCAAGTACCGACAGCTTCAAACCTGAACTTCATTGTCAACCAAACTATTCCGAATGCTGTCCTCGTACCCATCAACCAATTCGGCCAAATCTGCTTCTACTCGAGTGGCGAAACTGACCTCATCGCAGACATCAACGGTTGGTTTCCTACCTGAGTACTTTTTCTAAAGCCCCCAAGTGTGCAATTGAGAAATTAACTGAGGCTGTCTGAAATCGCCGTGAGAAGAGTTTCAAAATCATTGATTGCTCGAAATTGAGGAAATTCTTTGACAACATTGTCCGGTGCGTGGAATAGAAATCCAGCGTCGGCAGCAGTCAGCATGGCGGTGTCGTTGTACGAGTCTCCGGCGGCCACGATTCGATAATTCAACGATCTAAATGCCTTGACTGCGTGACGCTTTTGATCAACCTGTCGTAATTCGAAATCTGTGATTCGGTCGTTCTCAACAATGAGGCGATGGCAGAACAGGGTCGGCATACCTAGTTGACGCATGAACGGTCGTCCGAATTGTTCAAAAGTGTCTGACAGGATGATGACCTGAGTCATTTCACGAAGAGCATTGAGGAAGTCAATAGCGCCAGGTAGCGGGCTCAATGTCGCGATGACCTGCTCAATTGCGCTCATGGTGAGCCCGTGCTCGTCAAGGATGGCCAGACGTTGCCTCATTAAAAGGTCATAGTCGGGTTCATCGCGGGTGGTACGGCGAAGTTCTGGAATGCCTGTGGTGTCGGCAACGGCGATCCAAATTTCGGGGACCAAAACACCTTCTAGATCGAGGGTAACGATGGTTTGATGGGCTTGCTGAGCGACGGCCATTATTCATTCTCGCAGAATTGTCACGATCTCGGCGATTTAGCGTTATTGAGTATGTGAGGTCAATCGTCGCTGTAATCGTCTATCCGCGTCTTTTTGTAGTAAAAAATAGCGGTGCGGAAATATGGGCCCGATGTCTGAACCAGCAGCTAGCCCAGGGCTCTGGTCGCTCTCCGATCAGGTTTCGGCAATCTTGCGTTGGTTCGAAAATCCGGAATCGACTGTTTGGGCGACCACGTGTTGTCGGCGGCACGGTTTGCCTGCAGATATGGCAGGGGATATCCATTCTGATTCTTGGGTCAAAGTCCGTACTGCTTTGGCTCGTCGGACCGATTCCTTTCCAGGCTTACACGATGTTTCCTCGGCTCATCGCTATGCCGCTCGTTCCATGCAGCGGACCGCGATTGATATCACGAGAGCAGTACGCAGAATTGAAAGTCGAATCCAAGTAATGGACGACCAGATACACGATCCTGCTGTTTTAGAGGAAATGCGCAAGGTCGATGATTCGGTGATGACCGAACGTTGGCGCCGTGCTGTCGCATCTCATGCTCGCCAAGATCTCCACTGTTCTGGTTGTCCGAACGATGTAGTTTTCGCCGCGGCCTTAAGATTGCTGGCCATGATTCAAATCGGAGACCAAGCATCGATTTCAGAATTGGTGTATGAAGTTTTACGAGAAGTTGACGACGATTTTCCTGAAGAGCGCACAGATGCGGCAAGGCAACGAAAAAGCAGATGTTCGCGTTGTATTTTGGAGTTGTTGTATGACGCGGCAAAGTCAGCAGGAGTTGTCTGATGCTTGCACACATCTCATCCCATCGTTTAACTCGATTTATTGAGGTCACTTTCCGTGCTCCAAGTGGTACTGACAGTCAGCATCTGACTGTACGCGGTAATCATTTGTGGATGAGTCCTGAGAATGTTCTTGAGTATGTTCTGCTGTCACCTGAAGAAGAAGGATTTGAATTCGTCGGAAAGATTGTGCTTGGTAGTTCATTTGAGAGTGTCGTTCGTCAGGTAAATGAGACGCTCTTGGAGTCGGACGAGGCAAAATTTGATGTGGAAATTGACGAGTCGGTTATTGCTCAGCATCAGCAACTGAACGAGAAGTCATCTGAACTAGCTACGTCGTCAAATCAACTCGCGCAATCAGGTTCAATTGATATCGAATTTTCGTTGAAGGCTGCTGATGGCATCCCGGTTGAAGTTGTCATTGCCGGAACTCCAATGGGCCTTCGAACCGCAGTTGTGTCGCTTCCTGAAGTAAGTGGTGTACAACGAGTTAACGACGCAGGGAACGTACAAGTTGTGTGGGACCCTAAGTCGTCAGAACTTAAAGTCCGACTTCCCGGCATTGCCGAAGGCGAAAAGCGTTTGTGGGTCCGAATTGCATTGGGCGAATCGGGTGATTTGTTGGCTGTAGACCGAGCCCGTTTACAAGCGGATGGTTCGGCTATCTCTTCTTCAGTTGTTCTACACACTGGTGAATTGGGCGAACTTTACGTCGATGTCACCGACACGCCGACTGACATCATCGGGACATCTCGTTTCAGAGTCCGTCGTCGCGCTGCTCGCTTAGAAGCGTTCGCTGTCGATCTAGAAAAGGGCGGTCATACCGATCAGGCGTCTGCAGTGCGAGAGAAAGCACAGTCTCTACGAGTATCGCTTGGTGAAGATTCAGGAGATGTTTCCCTCGCCGATCTCAAAAAGAAGCCTTCGAAGTGGTGGATCGGTCTCATCTTGGTCGCTGTCGTTGGAGCGCTAGTCGGTTGGCTCTTGAGCGGAGGCGATGAATCATCCAATACAGAGATAGTAAACACGACATCTTCGATTCCAAGTGAGAATTCTGTTGTAGCTCCAAACGATCAGTCGCTTCTTGTGTACCAAACAGGATCAACAAGATTCTTTGGACAGGGAAATGCAAACATGGCTGCCGTTTTGCGAGGAGTCAACGACACCACAGCAACAGTCGAAGTACAGATTTACGACCAGTATGAACGCTCGCTAGGTGAGTCGACTGAAAGTACCGAAGAGGCACTCCTGCAAACGTGCCAAGAAAGAGTGGGCTCAGATACCGGAAGCGGTGGGGGTTCCTACGCTCTTCAAGTTCGAGTTGTGGCCTACATGAGTAGCTCCCTTGAAGAAGCTAAAGAACTTCTGATAACTCAAGAAGCAGTTGATGCTCAGGGTGAATTTGTGGGTGCTCTAACGATGACAGCCAACATCATTGAAAGTTGTGAAGTACGTCGAGTTGTTAACCAAGACGCCGTTGTCGAAGTTGCCCGAAGCGCCTTCGAATCTTTTGAGATGGAACTACCAATGATCTCCGACGGCGACTCTTACGTCGTGTTCAGGATTTTTAACAATCAGGGCTCGTCAAGTCCCTGGACTTCAACCGATGTTTTGAAAATATCGAGTTAGCTATTCGGCGATAGATTGGTTTCTTTTTATTGAATCCGCGACTACACCTACTCAAGAATTGTTGATAGAGAAACTGTCGTTGAGGATTTGAGTTTTGCCCTGACCAATCGGCATTATCCGT
>JBIIMF010000110.1:0-3855 GCA_044338135.1 Ilumatobacteraceae bacterium
TGTTTGAATGCAGACCGATTTCGTGAGCGACTCGGTGACACTCAAGCCATTCTTCGGTATTCACCTTGTCGGGGCACAACACGGCGCGAGCTTCGTCATCAAGAATTTCAGCCGCGGTGCCGGGCAAAGATGCGAGGCCAGCTTCTTTCATCTTGGTGAGATAAGTCTTTAAGTCTTCGCCATTGCGCTTGGCGCCTTCGGTAATTTCGAGTGCAGTGAATCCGTGCACATGCATTTCGGGCACGGCATCTTTCACCGCTTGCGTGACGTGCCAGTAATAGTCACCATCAAAGTCGGGGTGAATACCGCCCTGCAACGTGACTTCGGTGGCGCCCATATTCCACGCTTCAACTGCACGTTGGGCAATGTCTTCAAGCGTCAGCAAATACGGCGTGCCACGCAGGTTCAGCGACAGCGGTCCCTTGGAGAATCCGCAGAACTTACATTTGAAGGTACATACGTTGGTGTAGTTGATATTGCGGTTATGTACCCAGGTCACCTGATCGCCAACGGCAACTTCGCGCAGGTGGTTGGCGTATTCGGCGATGGCCAAAACTTCTGGCCCACGGGCGCGGAACAAATCAATGATTTCTTGTTCGCCAATTTCTTGGCCCGATCGGTGACCTTCAATGATTTCGTGAACGCGCGAACGTGGATCAATCGCTGTTCGTGTACCGGCATTAATGATGGTTGGCGGCTTGTTATTGCTGCCGCTGTACCACTGGGTTGAACGGTGACCGACTAACACAACTTCGGCGCCATCAAGCACCACGTCGGCGGCCGTGACTTTTTCGGGCCAGATTGCACCAGGGTCATCGCGGCCAAGACCTTCGGCATCTGAACGATCAAGAATCGGGAAACGCAGATTGACATCGATCCACGGATTGTGATCAACATTGAAACTACGAGCGGTATCAAGCGACAAACTGATGTCAGTGCTCACGATGTATTCGGGATACAACGTGAGTCGCGGTGCCAGAACCATGCCGCGTGATTCGGTGACAGTTTTCAAAATGTCAAGATCGGGCCACGGACGTTCGGGGTTCACGTGGTCGGCAGTCACTGGTGACACGCCGCCCCAATCGTCAATTCCTGCATCAAGTAATGGCGCGAAGTCATCGCTGAGGTTCGGCGGAGCCTGCAAGTGAATCTCGGGCGGAAGAATCAATCGTGCAACGGCAATTGACCATAAGAACTCATCGGTCGGGCAGGGGTCTTCGTGCTGCATACCAGTACGGGGCTTGGGCAAAAAGTTCTGCACGATGACTTCTTGTACGTGACCGCGACTGACTCCAGATTTTTCAACAACTTTGTGTTTGTTGTGTGAATCACGAATAGCAACAAGCGCAGCAATGCGGTCGGCGCGTGTTTCGCCAAGGCCTACCAAGATTCCGGTGGTGAAAGGTATGTGCAACTCGCCGGCATAGTTGAGTGTGGCTAAACGTCGCTCCGGATCTTTGTCTGGCGCGCCGCGGTGACAAGCCAAATCGTGGCGCAGCGTTTCAACCATCATCCCTTGGCTCGGTGAATACGGTCGCAAACTTGCGAGTTCTTCTTTGCTCAATGCGCCAGCGTTGGCGTGGGGAAGAAGACCGGTCTCTTCAAGAACCAACTTGCACATTGCGGCGAGGTATTCAACAGTAGATGCGTAGCCGTGTTCGGTGAGCCAATCGCGTGCCACTTGGTATTTCTCTTCGGGTGCTTCGCCCAATGTGAACAGTGCTTCGTGACAACCGTTGCGAGCGCCGCGCTTGGCGATCTTCAACACTTCTTCTGGAGACAAGAACGGGCTCTCGAGTCGAGCTGGTGGTTGCGCAAACGTGCAGTAGCCACAACTGTCGCGACACAACATGGTTAACGGAATGAACACCTTGGGCGAGAATGTCACTCGGGTGCCATGGTGTGCGTCGCGAATGGCGCGAGCACGGGCCATGAGTTCATCAAGCGGGGTGTCAATCAACACGCGCAGATCTGCGGGGAGATCTTGGGGTTGAGTGAGGGTGATACGGGGATCACCTGAATCGATCAGTTGAATATCTATGCGCTGGCGCGTCACGGGGAAGACCCTTCTGTGAGAAATTCTCAATTTTTGCCAGCGCACAACGAGGGCCAAACGGATGCGAGAGAGCCATCAGGTCCCGGTAACTGTCGTGCAGAGATGAGACTAGTGGTCGTCAGGCAGTTTTGAACGACTCAAGAATGTTTTGCGTCGCCACGCCGACGCGGTGGCCGGTGCGGGCAATGAACCCGAGTTGGACTCCAGAGCCCGAGTCGCGAACCGTAAAGAACTGTTCGTGACCGTGTTCATCGACAACGATGGGAGAGAGCTGGCTGCCAGCTGCCTGCAAGGTGCCGTGGGCGTAGCCAGCATTCAAGACCTCGATAGCGACGTGGTGAACTCCGCTGCCGTGTTCGGCGAGGTATGTGGCGACGTCGGGGCCAGCGTCGGGTCCGACCAAAACCAGGGTGACCCCGCCTGCGGTGACCGTGGCGATGCCAGGGGATTGGTGGGCTGGCGTACCGGTATGAAACCCGAATTGCTGGGTCAGAGAAGCGGTGGCTTGAGCCAGGTCGGTGACGGCAATGACGACATGGTCGATGCGGCTCGAGACGGTGTCGATGGCCGAGCGGATGCCCTCAGGCGAAGCAGTCTTTTCGGGTGGTCCGTCGGCACGGCGACCGGCGATTTCGATGCGATGGGTTTCGCTGAGCACGACCCGCATGATGTCTTCGGCGAAATCGGGGTCGATGCCCTGATCGATCGCGTATTGGCGGCGAGTCGTCACGACATTGCGGACTCGTTCGGGCTGAATGATCGGAGTGTCACTGTGCTCTTTGATGCGAGCGACCTCGTGACAGATGTTGATTCGTTCGGCCAAGACGTCAAGAAGCTGCTGATCGAGGGCGTCGATGCGTTGGCGGAGAGCCAAGAGTTCGGGCGACGGATCGGCGGACGACATCTCTGCAAAGGTATCAGTTGGGCGGTTGGGCTCCTTGGTTCGTTTGGCAGTCAACAACTCAAGTCGCTCGGTGTCACCGTCAACTTTGTAGCCATGAGCCTCGAGTTGTAGTCGTTTTTTGCTTTCGGCCCTGAGTGCTTGTTCTTGTGAGGCGTAATAACGACTTGGCGAAAGATTGCGACTAGTCCTGCTTTTCGAAGTGAATGCCTTCACTGAATCTGTTGACTCGTGTTACTGACGGACGCTCGTCGGCAGCTCTATCTCATCGGCACGTCCGACGCACAGTAGGTAGACGGGTGTTTTAAGGCGGCGTCGAACTACCGCCGCTGCGACAGACTGCCTGCGCGTCCTAGTGAAGCGTGCGCAGCTGATCATCGGGCGAGAACATCGCAAGCCGCACTTGTCAACTAAAGAAAAGGTGATTGGCGACGCAGCGGTTTGAGACCGGTGAGTCAGCGACGAGCACGCTCAACTTGTTGTGATTTGACTGGCAATATGTGATGCCGGCTGATTTCGAACTGGCTGATAGATGCGCATTGATATTGCGATTGTGATTCAGGGCCACTCGGCGAACCGACGAGGCAGATCGGGGTCGGTGACTTCGACGACTTCAATCCACCAAAGTTTGGCGATTACTTTCTTCTTCTCGCGTGTACGTGTGCGCATACGCATATTCTCGCTGTTGGACTAATCAACGTTGGGTTGCACAACGCTTTTGAGAAGTGTTGCTCACACTATTAGTCGTAAATCCGAGACTCGTTGAGGCGAATGCCGTAAGTTGCCATCAGATTTAGTTGAGGAGAATGTGATGAGTGACGTACAGCAAGGCCCAGGTTGGTGGATGGCTTCTGACGGAAAGTGGTACCCGCCGCAGGGTGAGCAATTGCCGCCACCC
>JBIIMF010000111.1:0-3850 GCA_044338135.1 Ilumatobacteraceae bacterium
AGTCGAAACTAGAGCCTGGCCTAGAGATAGACCGTCGTGTTTTTACCATCATGTTGATTGTGCAGATGATGTACTACCGCACGCTTCTTGGCGACATTGGTTTTTCTGATGATGAATATCGCGACTTTGTTCGCGACAAGATCGTGGTTAAATCGCATACGTAAGTATCAAGATCTAGTCCTGAAGCAAGAAAGCATTTTTGGGCAGGCGGTCAAGATCGCACCACCAAGCCAAGAACAAGGCAAATAGTGCGCCGAAGAATAAAACCCAACGGGCGCCTATCGCATCGATGATTGGTCCGGCCAATAACCCGCCGATGGTGACGGTTCCGCCAAATGACATAAACCAAAGAGGCATGACGGTGACGCGTTCATTGTCACGAAGGTTTTGCTGGAAGACCGTCACCATGGCGTTCGCCGTCATGAAGTAAAAAAGCCCGAGCACAAAACCAACTGGGAAGGCCCATGTCACCGATTCGATGCTGGCAAAGATTGCGAGTGCAATAGCGAAGCCGACGAAGCCCCATCGAATGATGGTGGGTCGATGATACTGCGAGAGAAAAGTTCCGGTTGCTAAGGCGCCTACGAGTGCACCAAGACCCCACACGGCGTACAGCCAGCGGTATGTCGAGCCCACGGGGCTGATGCCGAAATTCAAACGGGCAACCGACGAGAAGAGTCCGACATAAATCAAACAGAACAACGAGAATGCCGTCATTGAAAGCAAAAGTCTGGAGAGCACGCGACGAGATTTCGCAATGTTCACCCCCGAAAGTGCGCGGCGCCATCCAGTCTCGGTTGGGGCAGAGCGAATATCGGGAATTTGCACCATAAAGAGAGAAATGATCAGGAACAGATACGTTGCGCCATTGATGATAAAAATTTGAGAAGTGCTGACTCCCCAAATTGCAAGTAGCGCAGCGATGGCCGGACCAGCAACACGACTTCCATTGAGTTGTGTCGAGTTGAGGCTGATTGCACCGGCAAGATCTCGTCGGTCAACGAGCATTGGCACACTGGCTTGAAACGCTGGGGCATTCAACGCGTTGCCGATACCGATGGCGGTTTGCGCAAGAAACAACGCCCAGATGGGACCGTCAACACTGACGATCGCCGCAAGAACCAGCGAGAAAACTAATTGCACCCACTGCATTGCCAAGAGATAGCGCTGGAGGTTGTAGCGGCCAGCGATGATTCCACCAGGAATGGCGAGCAACAAGAGCGGTCCGAGCTGTGCGAAAACCAAAAGACTCACAATTTTGGCGGACCCAGTGCGGTCATCGATATAAGCCGGAAGGGCTAGGTTTTGCATCCAGGTGCCAATGTTCGACAACAACATGCCCGTCCACACCAACCGGTAATTCCGATATGAGAAAGCCGCTCGCGCTGTCCCAGCACGATGGCTGTGAGGAAGGGGAGGCAGTTGAGTGTCAGACATGGAACGCCACGGGTGGCCTTTTGAGCCTAGTAAGGGTCACCGATCGGCACGGGTGAAAATGGCACACTTGTTATGTGACTCAGGATTCATCAACTCGACCGCTCGAAAACCTTGTTCCACCGCCGGCCAACGGTGGTGCATGTCGTTCCGATCTCGGCACCTTTCCTGAGTGCCCGTTGTGCGGCGGCAACTTGACGCCCGAACACGCTCATTTCAAATGTCGCGGTTGCGGCTGGCGTGATTCGTGTTGCGACTAATTACTGTCGAAGTTTTTCGATAGCAGCAGCGACGGCGAGTACCTGATCTTCACGGCCAGGTTTGCCCACGACCTGAAGGCCAATTGGTAGTCCAGCGTTCATTTCTGATGTGTGATAACCGCAGGGCACGGAGACGATGGGCAGTGGCGAAGCCAAATTCCACACCGACGTCATGTCCTCGGTTTGGCACAAACCATTATCGGGAAGTGCTGGGCGCGACATGTTGTCGATCTTTGTTGCTGGCCCAGGCGCCTGCGACATTGTTGGACAAATCAGGACATCGTGATCGTGCAAGTGTTGAGTGGCGCGATTCCAGAAATCGGTCCGTTCAATTTCCATGCGCTTGGCATCGACGGCGCTAAAAGACTCGCCAAGTTGAATCAACCAGACCACGAGTGGATCCATGATTGATTTGTGTTCCTCAACGAGGTGGCCGTAATAACTCGCCATGAAGATGCCCCACATCTCGAGCCATAGTGCGCCATCGCGAATGGTGAATTGCGGATCAACATGATGAACGGTTGCACCAAAACCGGTGAGTTGCTGCGCCGTATCGCGGACTGCGGTCGCAATTTCGGGATCAACATCCCAACAACCAAGATCAATGGATAGTCCAATCTTGATTCCGTTGATGTCGGTGGCGAGAGGTCGGGTGAGCGGTGCGTGTACCGAGAATGGATCAGCCATGGATGGTCCTTGTGTTGCCAGCAAGAACTCCCATACGTCGTCGACGGTGCGGGCGAGTGGTCCGTGGTGCGACAAGGTGTCAAACAAACCAGGCAAAGCAGTCATCGGAATTCGACCAAGTGATGGTTTGAGTCCAACGATTCCGCACCATGAAGCCGGGATGCGCACTGACCCGCCCATGTCGCTACCTTCGGCGAGCGCAACACATCCGCTGGCAACGGCAGCAGCCGAACCGCCACTTGAACCGCCTGTTGTGCGGTCGTGGTTATGCGGATTGCGAGTGGCTCCCCACAACAAGTTGTCGGTGATTCCGGCATGAGCAAATTCGGGAGTGTTCGTGCTTCCCACAATGATTGCGCCGGCATCAAGAAGTTTTTGCACAACCGCATCGGTATGGCGAGCGACATTGTGTTCAAAGATTCGCGAACCTGACGTGCTGCGATGTCCGATCCATGACGACGTGTCTTTGATGGCAATAGGTATTCCAGCGAGCCCGCCAGTTGAGATGTCAACAGACCTTGCACGTTCACGGGCTTCGTCGGCCCACACTTCGACGAAGCAATTCAAATCTGGTTGCACCTGCTCGATGCGTGCGAGGGCACCATCAACAAGTTCACGAGACGTGACCTGTTTTGATGCGAGTAATTCGCGTTGTTGAGCGACCGACAGTGAAGAGAGTTCGCTCATGTTGCTATCGCCTTGTTGATTAGCCGTTGATGAGGTCGGCGTAGAACGGAAGAACTTGTGCGGGTCCGCTCACCAAGAAGGTTGTGATACAGGTTTCTTTCCACATGGCTAATTCATCTTTGATCTTGGCGGGTGGACCAACAAGAGCAATATCTTCGACCATCTTCAAAGGAATCGCGGCAGCTGCTTCGGCTTTCTTGCCTTGCAAGTACAACTCTTGAACTTTGTTGGCGACATCTTCGTAACCCATGCGGGCGAAAACTTCGAAGTGGAAGTTTGCTCCCTTGGCACCCATGCCACCGGCGTACAACGCCAAGAACGGGCGCACCATGTCGGCGCACTTTTCAACGTCATCACCGGGAATCATCATCACGGTCGATGCAACTTCAAAGCGGTCGGCTTTGTTGGCTTCGCCGGACTTTGCAAAACCTTCGTTCAGACACTTGCGATAGAAGCCGTCTTCTTTTGGTGAGAAGAACAAGGGCAACCAGCCATCACAAATTTCGGCAGACAACGCAACGTTCTTCGGACCTTCAGCACCAAGGAAGATGGGAATGTCGCGACGCAATGGATGAACGGTTGACTTGAGCGGCTTGCCGAGTCCGGCGCCGTCGGCTGCGGTGTAGGGCAGGTTGTAGAAGTTGCCGTGTGATTCCACGGGCTTTTCACGAGCCAACACTTGGCGCACGATGTCGATGTATTCGCGGGTGCGGGCGAGGGGCTTTGGATAGGCCTGGCCATACCAACCTTCAACGACTTGTGGGCCACTGGCACCAAGTCCC
>JBIIMF010000182.1:0-3808 GCA_044338135.1 Ilumatobacteraceae bacterium
CGATCACGAGTACACCGGCACCCTCGGCAACTGTGTCGGTAGCGGTCAGTCTTCCCGCCACCGGTTCTGACACGTCACAACTTGTGTTGGCGTTGCTTGGTCTATGTCTCGTGGGTATCGGGATCGCAAGCCGAAAAATGCGCCCTCGGCATGATTCGAACATGCGACCGATGGATTAGAAGTCCATTGCTCTATCCAGCTGAGCTACGAGGGCAGGCGTCCCTAGGTTACAAGGCGCACGCCTAGCCTGAAGCACACGATCTTTGCCTAGATGGCCATCAAACGCCTTATCAGCACATCCAACGACGAAATCACTGACCTCTGACGCGTCTGGTCATGCTGAATTATTGACATGCGGTACAGCCCCCGACGGCCGAGCACATCACGGAGGTCCACAGCCATCGCTGCCAGAGCTATCACAAATATTCCAATTTTCGGGATCTGTAGTTAACAACTCACGAGACCGGGAACCTGCACTTGGGCTAGGGGAAACTGACAATCCAATTGCCCCCAATTTCACGCCAGATTGCACAGGTTGAGATACCCAACCGATCAAGGTCGCGTCATAGTTAGCAGTGCTCAACGCAGAGTTATCCAACATATTTTCCATACTCGTCACGAGCGACACGTTCCACGAACTCAAACTCTGATCAAACGACGACGCATCGGCAAACATCGAATCCATATTGGTCACCCTGCTCGTCACCCAAGAACTCAAACTCTGATCAAACGACGACGCACCTGCAAACATGCCGCTCATATCAGTCACACTGCTCGTCACCCAAGAACTCAAACTCTGATCAAACGACGACGCACCTGCAAACATGCCGCTCATATCAGTCACACTGCTCGTCACCCAAGAACTCAAACTCTGATTAAACGCACTACTTGGTTCCGTTGAATCCGAAAAAAACCCAATTAAATCAGCAAACATTAAAGCCATACTGGTGACGTTTGCCGTATTCCAAGCACTGATGTCATCATTAAAAGATGAAGCACTCGCAAAAAGGCCCGATAGGTCGGTGACGGTGGCAGGAAGAACCGCCGGGACATCAATCAAATTGTTCGAACCAAAAAATGCCAAAGATAGAGATTCAATACCAAGGTCACCGAATGAAGTCACAGCGGTGAGGTACTCCGCACCGAGCAAAGGTACCGGAGGGTTTTCGAAAAAGTTTTGATCAATTGGTTGTCCGAAACCAGTCAACGTACCGCTGATTGTGATCGTGTATCGACCCGATGTCGCATAGGTATGTCGGTATGGTGGACACTCGTCACAGTCTCTGACGCTAGATGTGTTATCGCCCCAATCGACTTGCACATTACCGACGCCGAAGAGACCTAACTCAAACACAAGACTTGTTGCATCCATAGCTGAGATGGATTCGCCACTTACCGGTGGATCAACCACCGGTGGATTAACCACCCGTGGCAACAACGATGTGTCAATTTCCAAAATCAGATTCTGGTTCAACGGCGCCAAAGTTGTTGAAGTCGTCGTCACTCCAGGGACAGTCGTCGTCACTCCAGGGACAGTCGTCGTCAGTTCAGGGACAGTCGTCGTCACTTCAGGGACAGTCGTCGTCACTGTTGAACTGTTACAAGAAGTCGATGACGGTTGCGTCGATGCTGCCCCGATGCCCAAAAGAAGCAACGGCACCACCGCAACGATCGACATTCGACCAGCCGAGGCTCGAACCCACCGGGCAACAATGACCCCAAGAACCAACAGAAAAGCCGCGGCCACCGCAACACCAGTCGCTCCGCCGGTCACTGGCAACGAACACACCTCAACAGCAAACATCATTCCGCCCTAACAGTCCAAGGCATAATTTGGGCCACGACAGGCTGATGCCACGATAAAAAGATACACCAACTGTAAAGACTTCTAGAAGTCTAAAGAGCAAAGAAAAAGATTTTGCGCAAGAAATCCAACGACGAAATCACCGACATCTGCCGCATCTGGTCCCGCTGGCCGGGTATGCGAAGAGTCGTCAAAACTATCTGTCAAGTGCTACATAGGGAGGAGTCAAGGATAGTCCAACTCCTAGGCCAATCCAGCAACAACTGACGAGCGCTGCAACCTGCACTTCCGGGATCACCAACCGCCAAACCACTTGCACCCAAGGACACACTATTTGTCACGGTTCCAGACAGCCAACCGATCAAGGTCGCTGCGTAGTTGGCATTGCTTAGAGCAGAGTTATCCAACATCTGGCTCATGTTGCCCACGTTCGACACGTTCCATGAACTCAAACTCTGATCAAACGACGTCGCACCGGAGAACATGGTTCTCATATTGGTCACACTGCTGGTCACCCACGAACTCAAATTCTGATTAAAGGCCGTCGCACCAGAGAACATGTAGCTCATATCAGTCACACTGCTCGTATCCCAATCACTGATGTCCTGATTAAACGACGACGCATCGGCAAACATGGTTCTCATAGTGGTCACACTGCTGGTCACCCAAGAATTCAAACTCTGATTAAAGGCCGTCGCATTATAGAACATGTAGCTCATATTGGTCACACTGCTCGTCACCCAAGAACTCAAACTCTGATTAAATTCCGACGCATCGGTAAACATGAAACTCATATCAGTCACACTGCTCGTCACCCAAGAACTCAAACTCTGATCAAACGACGACGCAACGCGAAACATCGAACCCATATCAGTCACACTGCTCGTTTCCCAATTACTGATGTCCTGATTAAACGAAAACGCACGATTAAACATAAAACTCATATCAGTCACACTGCTCGTCACCCACGAACTCAAATTCTGATTAAAGGCCGTCGCACCAGAGAACATGTAGCTCATATCAGTCACACTGCTCGTCACCCACGAACTCAAACTCTGATTAAACGACGTCGCACCCTCAAACATCGAACTCATATCAGTCACACTGCTCGTATCCCAATCACTGATGTCCTGATTAAACGACGTCGCACCCTCAAACATCGAACTCATATTAGTCACACTGCTGGTGTCCCAATCACTGATGTCCTGATTAAACGACGTCGCGTCCTCGAACATGTCATCCATATAAGTCACACTGCTCGTATCCCAACCACTGATGTCCTGATTAAACGACGTCGCGTCCTCGAACATCTCATCCATATTAGTCACACTGCTCGTATCCCAACCACTGATGTCCTGATTAAACGACGTCGCACCCTCAAACATCCCTTCCATATAAGTCACACTGCTCGTATCCCAAGAATTCAGACTTTGATTAAACGACGTCGCCTCATTGAACATCTCTTCCATGCTGGTCACACTGCTCGTATCCCAACCATTGATGTCTTGATTAAAGGAGGGCGCCTCTTCAAAAACCCACTTCATATTCGTCACGTTCCCCGTATCCCACTCACTGATGCTGGCATCGTTAAACGAGTCAGCTTGCCAAAAAGTGTCTTCAAGACTGACGACTGTGCTCGGCAACACAGACGGAACAGAAATCAAGTTGACCGCTCCATAGAACGCGTAAGCAAGACTCTGCAAACCGATATCACCGAAAGAACTGACACCTGTCAAATACTCGGCCCCTATCAATGGTTCGTCCCAAGAATCCGGATCTTGGCCGAATCCGGTCAACGAACCGCTCACCCTGATTTCGTACTGGCCCGACGTTGCATACGTGTGACTCACTACTCCGGCAGTCGTCGCAACAGAGGCCGGCGTGCTGTCACCCCAATCGATCGACACGTTCACATCACCAAAAAGACCCAACTCAAAATCGTACGTCGTCAAGTTCGACACTGAACCCGAAGAAGCCATAGATCCAATAGAGGCTCCACCAACC
>JBIIMF010000112.1:0-3807 GCA_044338135.1 Ilumatobacteraceae bacterium
TTGCCATGTTGCAGAACGAACTCAATGCCGATTCATGGCGTGAGGCTCTCGATGTCGTTGACCGAGTGAATGGCCAAGGTGGGCGCATGCACCCGCAGATTGCGGCGCGTCCATTCGGAATGATGATTGGTTGGGACGGTTATCACTTCTTCCAGAAGCGCCCAACTTTCATTGCGCTGTCTGAAAAGTTGTCGTCCGAAGAATTGCGCCGTGAACTCGCGAAGCCCGAAGTCAAAGCACTGATTCTTTCTGAAGAAGATTCTGCTCCTGATGCATCAAAGCAGTTCGACAGCATTGGAGCCTTTTTGTTGAGCATGCTCGACAAGATGTACTCAATGGGCGACACACCCGACTACGAACCAGGCCCGCAGCAGTTGGTGACCAACATGGCCGAAGCCGCAGGAGTAGACCCTGTAAGTTTCGCCTATGACCTTTTGAACAAGGATGAAGGTCGTTCATTCTTGATGTTGCCGTTCTTCAACTATGTGGGCGGAACTCAAGACGCGATTTACGAAATGCTCAAGCATCCAGCAACGGTTTCGGGTCTGTCCGATGGTGGCGCACACGTGCGAATGATTTGTGATGCATCGATTCCAACTTATGTGTTGTCACACTGGGCACGGGATCGTCATCGTGGTCCAAAACTCACCATTGAAGAGGCAGTCAAGGTGCAGACTCTTGATACGGCCAATGTCATGGGCTTCAATGATCGTGGTCAATTGGCTGTCGGCAAAAAGGCCGATATCAACGTCATCGATATGGAGAATTTGGCGCTCGGATTCCCGCATGCTGAAGATGATTTGCCCGCTGGTGGTCGTCGTTTGTTGCAAACCGCAACGGGCTATGTAGCGACCATCGTGAATGGTGTGGTGACTCGTCGTCACGGAGCAGATACGGGTGCTCGCCCCGGTCGTTTGGTTCGTTCGCGTTAAGGAGTCACGAGAGGACGCAGAAGTGCGATCGAACTTTGCAGATCGCTTGGACCCTCTGGTAACTCATCACAACTGAACCAACGGGCGCCTTCAACTTTTGACAGTGGCGCGTCCATGTCGGCGATGTACACCCAGCCGATATTCCAGTGACGATGTGGTCGTTCTCCGTCGCGATCGGTGATGTGCACAAACGCTGGCCCATCAAGGACTGCCCTGACATCAAATTGCGTGAGACCAGTCTCTTCTTCGAGTTCGCGCAACCCACCGATACGACTTGTTTCATGTTGTTCAATATGTCCACCAGGAGTCGACCATTTCAGGGCCTTATGTTGAACGAGCAATGTGAAGTTGGCATCTGGTGAAAAGATCCAAGTCGTTGCGCACACGTGACCAATTGTGATCGACGTATCTTCGTGCAAACCTTGCAATAGTTGTGCTGAGTATTCATTTCTAAAACGCAATTGTTCGAGTTCTTGAACAATTGTTGGCCATGAACCAGGGATGTCAATGGTGGGGTGGGGGAAACCCATCGCGAAGAATCAGCGACCTTGAATGAAAGCCATGACTTCAGCACGTGCAGATGAATCGGTGCGATAAATGCCGCGAGCTGCAGTGGTCACTGTTTTGGTGCCGGGTTTACGAACACCACGAATTGACATGCAACTGTGTTCCGCTTCGATAACGACTAAAACGCCAACGGGTTCAAGCATTGACTGCATGGCGTCGGCCACTTGGCTGGTGAGTCGTTCTTGAACTTGCAAACGGCGCGAGTAACCCTCGACTAAGCGTGCCAACTTTGACAGACCAGTGAAACGGCCAGTTGAACCCGGCAAGTAAGCAATGTGGGCGGTGCCATTGAACGGCAACATGTGATGTTCGCAGACTGAGGTGAAGGGAATGTCGCGGACGAGAACCATTTCATCGTGTTCGATATCAAATGTTTTCGACAGGTGATGATCGGGGTCATTGTTGGTACCCGACAAAACTTCGGCCCACATGCGTGCGACGCGACCCGGAGTCTCGAGCAATCCATCACGTGATGGGTCTTCGCCAATCGCTTCAAGGAGTTCGCGGACGGCACGTTCGGCACGGGCATGATCAACATTGCGTTCGGCCGTATGTGTGATTTCGGCGTCGATTGTTTTGTCGGCAGACATAGCCAGAACGCTATCGGCGAGCTCAGCCGCCAAAGCCACCTGAACGAAATAGGTCAGCGAACAGGGCTTCTTCGCGGGCTCGCGCCTCTTGGGTTCGCGTTCCTCGTCCGGCCACCATTAATTGCTTGATGACACGGGTCGAGTATGCCGATTTGCCGGCAACGGTGGTCGCAAGTTCACAAGCGTGCGTGAGTGCCTCTCCTACGGGTGTCGTGCGAAGTGCGAGGCCAATCTCGACGGCCTCGGTCGCGTCAACCCAGCGGGCTGTGAGCAATAGTTCGGCGGCACGCTGCCAACCAATGCGATCGGCGAAGAGAACGCTGCTTGCGGCTTCGGGTGGTACGCCAAGTTCGCTAAAGGGCACGCGCATGCGGGCAGTTTCATCGATGAGCACGATGTCGCAAAATGGAAGCAGCGTCATACCGATGCCAACGGCGACTCCGTTAACTGCGGCGATAAGTGGTTTGGAGAAAACTTCTAGTGCATCAAGCAGCACTGTGAATCCACCGGCTTTGGAAGTCGTTGGAGCACCACTTGCTACTCCCGATGCAAGTTCCATCATTTCTTTGAGGTCTTGCCCCGAACTAAACGCAGCACCAGCGCCGGTGAGCACAACGACGCGGACTTCGTCGTTCGTATCGGCATTCTTGAGTGCATCGGCGAGCAATTCATATTGCTCGCGAGTAAAAGCGTTTTTGCGCTCGGGGCGATTCATGGTGATGACGGCAACGCCATCATTGATTTCGAGCTCGACACTCATGCGTGTTGACTGCTGACAGAAAGAACTTCGCCGGTCATATAGCTCGAGTAATCACTCGCGAGAAAAACAATCACGTTGGCGATTTCCCAAGGTTCGGCAAATCGACCAAAGGCTTCGCGTTGCGTGAGTTCGGCTAACAATTCATCGCTCGTGACTTTTGCCAAGTTGGCATGCATAGCAATACTGGGAGAAACCGCATTGATACGTACTCCGCGCGGACCAGCTTCAATCGCCGCGCAACGAGTTAATGCCATGACGCCAGCTTTGGCGGCGGCGTAATGAGCCTGACCCTCTTGAGCTCGCCAGCCGAGAACACTGGCATTATTCACAATGACACCTGTGCCACGTGGGTACATGTGGTTGAGCGCAGCGCGGGTGCAGCGCATGGTTCCGTTGAGCGTGACGTCAAGAACGATTGACCACTGCTCGTCGGTCATCTCGTGGAGTTGTGCGGTTCCACCAAGACCAGCATTGTTCACCAAGACATCGATGGCGCCTAGTTCTTTCGCTGCTTGAGCAATGAGATTTTGCACGCTCTCTTCATTGGTGACGTCACATTGGATACCGACAACCCCGAGTTCGGCTGCTGTCTCGGCCAAGCGTCGTTCGTGTTTGTCAGATATCACGACTCGTGCACCCTCTTCAATGCATTTACGCGCCGTCGATGAACCAATGCCACTTCCGGCGGCAGCTGTGATCAGCACACCTTTACCGGCGAGCAAACCATGACCGGGAACATATTGCGGATTTTGGGTGGCGATATCAGGCATGATTTCCCTCTTGGTGCTGGTTGTTGCAACGAGTCAGCGCGGAAGGCCGAGCACGCGCTCGCCCAATACGTTTCGTTGAATTTCGTTTGACCCACCGTAGATGGTGTCGGACCGCGTAAACAGGAAGAGTTTCTGTTCAAGGGTCAACTCATAGGGGAATCCTTCGGCAATCAAACCCGCAGGACCCA
>JBIIMF010000114.1:0-3792 GCA_044338135.1 Ilumatobacteraceae bacterium
AGAATCTGAGCGCCAATTCCGTATTCACGGCTATCAACCGGAAGGCCGAGTTCGGTGTTGGCATCAACGGTGTCGAGGCCTCCATCTTGCAATGAGTAAGCGCGAATCTTGTGACCAATTCCGATGCCGCGACCTTCATGTCCCCGGAGATAGACGACAATTCCGCGTCCTTCTTCGGCGATGAGCGACATTGCAGAATGCAACTGCGGACCACAGTCGCAACGGCGGCTCGAAAACACATCGCCCGTTAGGCACTCACTGTGTACTCGCACCAAGACGGGTTGGCCATCGTCAACTGTGCCGAGTGAGAATGCCAAATGCTCTGTGCCGTCGACATCGCTCTTGAATGCGGTACACGTGAAGTTGCCCCAGTCGGTTGGCACTTGTGCTTGACCCATGCGCGTGACGAGTTTTTCGTGGTGGCGCCGATACTTAATGAGCTCAGCAATACTTGAAAGAAGCAGATTGTGTTTGCGGGAAAATTCAATGAGTTCGGGCAAACGCGACATTGAGCCGTCGTCGTTGATGATTTCGCAAATGATTCCGGCCGGCTCAAGTCCAGCCATGCGTGCGAGGTCGACTGCAGCTTCGGTGTGTCCGGCTCGTTTGAGCACTCCGCCTTCACGTGCTCGCAGCGGAAAGATGTGTCCGGGACGGGCGAATGAAGCAAAGCTTTCTTGAGGATCCGCCAACGCCCGCAATGTTGCGGCTCGATCAGCAGCCGAGATGCCAGTCGTGGTTCCTTCGATGAGGTCGACTGAGATCGTAAATGCAGTCCGATGACTTTCAGTGTTGTGTTCAACCATGAGGGGGAGGCGCAGATCATCGCAACGATCTCCACTGATTGGGGCGACAACAACACCAGAGCTGTAACGAACGATGAAGGCAATCTTTTCTGGCGTTGCGAATTGCGCAGCCATAATGAGATCGCCTTCATTCTCGCGATCTTCATCATCAACCATCACGATCATCTCGCCACGCGCAATTGCGGCAATGACATCTTCGATTGGTGCAAATTGAAAACTGTCGGTCATGATTTTTCCTCATCTGTGCGGGGGTTATCTATCGTTACTTCAATATCTGATCCGAGTTGCCGGACATTTCGCAGAGTGCCGCGCCATAGCTGTTGCATTGATGGAGCGGACCCACCATTGAACAATGGCGCGCCATCGTTGCCGCCCATGAATGCGGGAGCGACATACAGCACGTAGCGATCAACGAGATTTTGCTGGTGGAACGACGAAGCGACCGTTGCTCCACCCTCAACCATGAGTTGTAGAACACCTTCGTTACCCAATGAGTCGAGAAGTTCACATAGTGACTTGTCCCATTCAAGACACGGGTGAACATTGGCTTGTTCGGGGGCTTTGCCCAGAACAACGCGACGTGGTGATGGACCATCAACGAGACGTGTTGTCAGCGTTGGATTATCTCGACGTACCGTGCCAGAACCGACGACAATGGCGTCACTCTCGGCGCGCAGTTGATGAGCGGCTGTACGTGCGGCTTCGCCCGTTATCCATTGACTCGAACCATCAACTGCCGCGGTGCGACCATCAAGAGTTGAAGCAAGTTTCAAAATGACGAAAGGTCGACCAGTGATTCGGTGATGTAGGTATGGACGAAGTTGTTCAGTCACAAGATCGGCGCATAAACCAATGTCAACAGTGATGCCAGCTGAGCGAAGAGCGGTGAATCCTTGGCCACCGACGAGTTGATCGGGATCTGTGATTGCGCTCACCACCCGAGACACACCAGCAGAGATGAGGGCTTCGGTGCAAGGTCCGGTTCGGCCGTGATGACTGCAGGGTTCGAGAGTTGTAAATACTGTGGCACCTTGAGTGTCGGCAAGTGCCGCGCGTGCCGCGTCAAGTGCGACGACTTCTGCATGGCGACCACCAGGTGCCTCAGTAGCACCGACAAAGACTTGACTGTCAACCGTGACGATGACGCATCCGACCCACGGATTTGGCGAAGCATGAAGGCGTGCTGAGGCAGCGGCTTCAATCGCTTTCATCATGTAGTCGTGATCGGTCATTGTTCTGCATTCAGGGTCAGACCACGTGCGCGGAGACAGCCCAAGCGCGAACAGCACGAGCAATGAACGAGCCGAGAGGCCCGTTCATGAACGCCGAACTAGACGCACCCGTGCTCCCATCCGGACTTTGACCGTCGGCCCTGGAATTTCACCAGATCGGCCAGTTAGTGAGTGACCTCATCAACTGGTTCGCGGACTGTAACCGCCGGTTGGGACTTACACCCAAACCCCGCACGGGGTGATTTATGTTGTGCTCAAATCTTACGCCAACTTTTGCAACATTCCCCATGCCGAGAGCACATGGTGACGTTCGGTGGTACGCCCACCGATGGAAAACCTGAGAACGCTTCGACCGTTCAGTGCCGTGCGCGTGAAAAACACCTCTCGAGTGGCCTTTGCCGCCTCAATGAGTTGATCGGTGCATACGCCCGCCGAATACGGCGGGTTTTGACAGTTCTCGGTACGGTGGTGGCATGAATCCAGATGTTGATCCTCAGCGATTTCAACTCCACACATCAACATTGCGCGGGTTTAAACAGACGTTTGTTTATGAGCGATCTAATAACGGGTCTGGGACAGCCTTGCTGTGTCTTCACGGTTGGCCCGAAAGTAAGCGCATTTTTTGGAAAGTCATTGAACCGTTGGTGAATGCTGGATTTGATGTGATTGTTCCTGACCTGCGTGGATTCGGTGACAGCGGTGTCGCCCCCGATGGTTTCTATGACACGCCGTCACATTCGAAGGACATGTATTCGCTCGTGCATGATCAACTTGGTTACGACAAAGTCGTTGTGCTTGGTGGCGATATGGGAGGACCAGTCATTCAAGACATGGCTTTGCGTTATCCTGACTTTGTTGATCGCATGGTGTTGTTCAACTCGCCTTTGCCCTTTGACAAAGAGCGTATGAACAACATCGAAGGAACTCGTGCACCACGTGAGGCTGCCGACTATTTCATTCGACAGGGAACAGATGCTGACGGATTAGCGGCAGAGCTTTCAACACCGGATGCACGTCGTCGTTATATTGCGACTTTTTACGGAAGTCGTTTTTGGGCTCACCCCGGAACTTTTGATCAAGAAGCTGTCGACTTCCATACTGAACCATTCGCAAGTGGCGACGTATTACGTGCATCATTTGGTGGTTACGAAACAGTGTTCAACGCTTCAAAGAACAGTGACTCAACAAAGATGGGTCGCAATGAGAAAACCCCAACCTTGATTTTGTTTGGTCCAAGTGATCACGTGATCTACCCAGCCTTTGATCAAATGGCAGCGGTCATTTTTGACAATCACATCGGGCCGTATTTGTTGCGCGATTGTGGGCATTTTGTGCCGTGGGAATCGCCCCATGCTTTGGTTTCGGGCACGGTTGCTCTGTGCTCTGATTTGTTGGGCAAATAGACCCCCGAAAACGGGGTGTTTTCGCGCCCAACAGTTACAAGTTGGGTGGCAAGAGACGATTGACGTTCTGGAAAACGAAGTACAGAACGACGAAGAATGGGATAAATCCAACAGCGGCCCCAATAATGCGGTTGCGGAACTTCTTTGCTACTCGCCATGCGCCCATCACGATGAGCAGTTCGACGAATGCCCATAACCATGTTTGTGGAATTGCCGAAGGATCGCTGAACCAACCGCGGCTGAGCGCATCGGCACTTTCGCTGATGTTTGAATCGTCAACGATGATTGCTGGAATTGTTGTTGACGTCGTCGCTGTTGGTGCTGTTGTCGTTTCAGGAACGGCAATTGTTG
>JBIIMF010000036.1:0-12985 GCA_044338135.1 Ilumatobacteraceae bacterium
GTGTTCGTGTCTTTAACGATCGTGGTTCGCTTGATGTCATTGCCCGTATATCTGCCGACGGCGGACGCGTTCGCAGCGGTGTCGTGGTCGTGCCATTCGGCTGGGTTGGCTCGCGTACTAAGGACACGAAGTCAGTGAACGCATTGACCAATGATCAACTAGCCAACTACGGCGGCGGGGTTGCCTATTACGACACCCAGGTTCAGGTCGAAAAGATCTGATTTACTTGGCGATTTTGCCAATACTGATATCGCCATAATCACCAGTGAGTTCAACCAAAGTTGATTCGTCACACGCCCAACCTTCATCGGTAATCGTGGCTGTTGGAATCAGTGCGCGATCGGCATCGGTTGGATTGAGCGGTGGATACAGGCGAGTGAACTGGCCATCTTTGATCGTGATCATTTGGTAGCAAGCACTAGGTTCGTTATTGCCCGGACTGGCGACGGCATGCAAGCCTCCTCCGCTCCACTCGGTGACCGTGCTGGTTTCTTCAACAATGCAAGAACGAGTAATGAAGCCAGCATTTTTGGCGACGCATTGTTTTGCCGAGTGAGCGAATAGCAAAAGGGCCGACATTGATTGCATGCCTAGTCCTGAAACTTTTCCATCAGGGTTATGAGTAGAAATCATGTCGAGGTAATCACCAACTGCTGGGACGCGGTCAACTTCTTCGAAGAGGGTGTAACTCGTGCGCACGACCACACCTTCGACGCTGTCTCCGCCATTATTGATGAGCACATCGGCGTAGAAGCCAGCGTCAACCATAATGAGTTCAAGTTGATAATCAAGTTCTTGCAGAGCTTTAGTGAGTTGTGGCAGCACCTCGGGTACTCCTACCAAACTGATGGCGCGCACACCATTGGATTTCAAACGTTGCGCAATAGGAAGCCACGAGGTTTCACCGACTGAACTATAAGTAATTCGATCGACGACGTTGACGCCACCAACGATCTCGGCTCCATCAAGGTATTGCTGTTCAACAACTTGCGCTGTCAAGATGTCGCTGTAAACAGTTGCGAAGTTTTGCATGGCTTCGGGATGGGCAGCTGCGGCCCACTTAAACCAACCCTGGTCTTTCTTGTTTGATGGGTTGGGGAGTGGCGAGAAAGTGTTGTCGGCTTGCGACTTTCCAGCGGTCACCACAAATCCAGCGATGTCAATCATTCCACATTCGTGGAAGCGTGGGAACTCTTGGTCATCCATGGCCCAGCCGCCTCCGACCATGGCAAAAGCTTGAGCACAGACATTTTCCATTTGTACGGGCACTTCAAAAAGTTTGGCGTCGGCATCAATCACATTGATGGGCATGCCGGCGATTCCACCCTGCTCGTTGCACCAACCTTCGAACGCAACGGCGGCGTCGTAAAGTTCGCCGTTTAATCCTGGCAAGAACGCGTTGCCTTTGTCGGATGCCGATGCAATGTTGATGACATCGGTGGAGCCAGCATTTTCGGCTCGGTCAATCGTCGTGGTGATGCCTTCAAGGGCCGGGCCGCATGGTGACTCAAGATCACCGAACATGACCGCGAGCGACGAAGTCGGCGCGGTTGAATCGCTTGATACTCCAGTTGAAGTGGTCGGCGAAGATTCAAGCGGAGTGCTTTCTCCGGCACGATTGGAACAGCCAATGGTTACGAAAACGAGGGCAGAGGCGAGAGATAAAGAGGTCAAGCGGTTCACGCATCTATTTTGGCTGGTCTAGGGACCAAAGTTGCACCTTTTGACTGTGACATGCCCTAGAAGTTGGCACCTTCTTATGACTAAGGTTCAACACGTGAAGGTAAACATTCTCGACCGCGACATGTACCAAAATGATCCGTTTCCGACCCTTGAGTGGATCCGTCGAAATGAGCCGGTGTACCAAGATGTCAATGGCATCTGGGCATTAACCAAAATTGAAGATATTCGTTTGGCCGAACGGCAAGCACAGATTTTTGCCAGTGGCATTATTGGCTCGCGGCCAAATGGCGTTGTACAGCCTTCAATGATTGACAGTGATGATCCAAGCCATGCCGATCAGCGTCGAGTTGTGGCTCGAGGATTTACTCCGCGTCAGATGGCGGCTTACCAGACTCATGTTGAAGAAGTAGCTCGTCGCTTAGTTGATGCTGCTGTTGCTCGTGGGACATGCGACATCGTTGCTGACATTGCCCGTCCGTTGCCGATGACTTTGATTGGCGAAATGCTCGGCGCACCCGAAAGCGACTACGACAAGTTGCAACATTGGAGCGACGCCATGATCAATGGTGCCGATGATCCCAAATACGTGACCGATGATGTCGTTAATGCAGCTTTCGAGTATTACTCGTACATCTCTGTAGTGATTGAAGATCGTAAAAAGAATCCCGGTGATGACTTAGTTAGCAAGCTCGTTGTTGCCGCCGAAGACGGTAGTGCCATGGACGATGAGCATGTCGTTGGTAATGCGCTGTTGCTTTTGGTCGGTGGAAACGAGACCACTCGCAACGTGATTACGGGCGGACTAGAGGCGATGATTCGCAACCCCGAACAGATGGCAATAGCTCGACGCTCTCCTGAAGATCTCGAGCGGGCGATTGAAGAGTGTTTGCGCTGGGTCACGCCGATCATCAACATGGTGCGCGTGACCACCGAAGATGTTGAGATTCGTGGAGTCAAAATTCCCAAAGGTTCACAGGTCATCATGAACTACACCGCGGCAAATCGTGATGAAGACATGTTTGTCGAGCCACATACGTTTGATGTGACTCGTAGTCCGAACCCTCATATTGCGTTCGGTTGGGGCCCGCACTTGTGTCTTGGCGCGAGTTTGGCGCGATTAGAACTACGCTCGATCTACACCGAGTTATTCAAACAAACAAGCACCATTGAATTTGCCGACCCGAAATACCAGCCGGTCTATAGCCACGCATCTTTCGTACGCGGCATTCAGTCGTTGCCCGTCAAGTTCAGCTAAATCTGTTACGAGCGTTCGTCGCGCAATGCTGAGCGGCGTACTTTGCCAGCATCGTCGCGAACCGCATCACTTGTGAATTCAAACGTGCGCGGAACCTTGTAACGAACGAGACGTTCGCTCAAGAACGAACGCAACTCATCTTCATTAATCGGCTTTGATACCTGCACAAGTGCATGAATTCGATTGCCTAAATCTTCGTCGGGTAGACCAATAACTGCCGACGACACCACATCGGGATGTTCGCTCAAGGCGACCTCAACTTCTGCGGGATAGATGTTCGCTCCACCCGACAAGATCATGTCTCCACGACGATCAGTGAGATAGATGTAACCCTCTTCGTCAATCTTGCCGATGTCTCCGAGACTTTCCCAGCCGTCTGGTGATTTACGGGCCTCGGCTCCGAGGTACTTGTACGTCACTCGGGTATTGCGCATGAAGATTTCGCCGATGGTTCCGCGAGGAAGCTCTTCGTAAGTCTCCGAGTCGAGAACTTTCATTTCGCCTGTGACACACCGGCCAACTGAACCGCGGTGAGCCAACCATTCGTCGCCGCGAATAATGGTGACGGCCTGTGCTTCGGTTCCGGCGTAGAGCTCCATGATCTTTTCGCCGCCAAGCCAGTTGCACCATTCTTCTTTCAACCATGGCGGGCAGGGTGCAGCCATGTGCCAAACAGTAGATAGCGACGAGAGGTCGTACTTGTTCTTCACATCTTCTGGCAAACGTGAGATACGCGACATCATCGTGGGTACAAACAAAATCCAATCGGCACTGTGCTTGTCGACCGCAGCCAATGTTGCTTCGGCGTCAAATTGCGGCAAGAGAACTAAATGGTTGCCATGGAACAACGAACCAGCACCAAAAGAGAACGGAGCGTTGTGATAGAGCGGTCCGGGGATGCACACAACTCCGTCAACGCGCTGGCCCATGCCGGGTGCACCCACGCTGACGATGCCAGGATCGCCAGCAACGATCAATTTAGGTCGTCCGGTTGAACCACCTGACGTTGGTGCCTTCATGGCGGGCGAAGTCACATCAGGAAGAGGTGAATCATCGTAAGCCGATGCATCAAAGTGTGCGGGCAATGTGGCACGGCCAGGGTGGGCCGATTGCTCGGCACCAACGACAAGCGCTGAATCGGCAAGTTCAACAATGGCTTCGCGCTCGCGGTTTGGCAAACGGTAACTCACCGGTTGTGGAATCGCACCAAGCTTCCATGCGGCAATACATGCTTCGTAAAACTCAACTGAGTTAGGTAATGCAACCGTGACGAAACTGCCAAATGACACTCCGCGTTCGGCGTAGGCACGGGCCAATTGATTGGTTCGAGATTCGAGTTCTGTACGAGTCACTGATTCATCACCGCAAGTAATTGCCGTGCGATTGGGATTCTCGGCGGCCTTGTCGGCGAGCGCCTGCATAATTGAAATGACATTTGGAGTATTCATGAAGTGAAGTTACTTTCGTAGAAGTTATGCGTTGTCGAGCGCGTTTTGCCAAGTGCGATGCCAGTGTTGCAGCATTGGCTCATTGCTTCCAAAGTTAAAGTTGGTGAGACCAATTTCGGCGCCACGTTGACACTGTTCGGCGGCGGGGAAGTCTTCGGTGCCCACGACAAGAGCAGCGAAATCGGCACCACGTTGGCGGGCCTCACGATCTTCTTCATTGACGATGGGTTTGAGTGAAGCTTCAGTGAGATCAACGGTGCATTCGTTGACATTACGACCGGGGTAGATGCGGAACATCTGGCAACTCACGGGAGTTTCAAGTAGTACGACGCTCGGGAACAATGTGTGAATAATGCTGACAGGCATTGTTGGTGGCCAATGTTCTTCGGGAAGGTCAACAACTTTTTCAGTTCCGGTGGTCGGGAAGCCCCAACGCGCATGCTTACCGAAAGTGTCAAAGATGGGGTTATGTAAAACCAAGTTCGACAACGTGTCACGATGTAAATAGTCGACGTGATACGACTCGAGGTTCACATCAAAAGCAATTTTCCAGTTGGCTTGCAATGTCCAAGTGTGTTGACAGACAACTTCATGCTGCTCATAACCGCACCACCGAAGTTGCGGTTCGATTTCAGCGAAGGCAGCAGCCGGATCAACATCGTCGCTCAGTCCGATGGCAATGAGCCCTGCAACATTGGCAATAGGCAGTGGCTGTAAACCAAGCGTGCTCTTTTCAATGTCATCAAATGCATAGGCCTGGGGTTGTCCAGCGAGATCTCCGTTGAGCTCAAACGACCACGCGTGATACGGGCAGGTCAATCGACGCGCTTCACCGCAGCCTTCGGCAACTTGAGCGCCGCGATGGGTGCAAGCATTACGAAATGCGCGTAACTCGCCGTCTTCGGCTCGGGTGACAAGTACCGGATGTCCAGCAACATTCTTCGTGATAAAGGTTCCGGGTTTTGGAAGTTCGCCAGTCCACCCAACGATGTGAGCACCACCACGGAACAAAACATCGAGTTCTTTTTGAAACCGAACTGGATCGGTAAAGACGGTGGCCGGTTCGGTCATTGAACCCGGAGCGTGATCAAGAGTTTTGCCCCGGTAGTTGTCGAGTAGGCGACGGACGAGTTCACGTGGAAAGCGATCGCTGGTGGCCTGATCAGAATTTGTCACGGTCATAAATTCCCCCTAGATAGACGTGAGCAGACCCCTCTGCTCGCTCCTAGTAACAGTGTGTCAGATCATGACTAGTAGGCGTTGATCGCAATGAAAAGTGCGCTCGCCGTGGCGATAATTGAGGCATCGGGGCGGTCCTCGCGTAGTTCGGCCTCAAGGAAAATCTTGCGTCCGTCACGTTTCCCGAGCCAGGCATGAACCACCAGGGGGACATGAAGCGGGGTAGGTGCCTTGTAGTTGATCGTCAACTGCCCCGTATAGGCCACAGTCTTGAGCAGGTTCAACATGAAGCCCATGGCGTCGTCAAAGGCGAGGGCAACGATGCCTCCGTGGCTTCGAGATGGGGCGCCTTCGAATGATGACCCGATTGAAAAAGTGGCCTCAATCCGATCGCCGCGGCGGTGAACCTGCATTTCGAGTCCGTGTGGACTTCCGGGGCCTGAACCTGGTCGGGTGATATGGCTCGTGAGGCGCGAATCATCGGGAACTTCGTTGTCGTGGGCAGACGAGAATTGTGAAAACTCTCGTGTCCGAGCGATGCCTTGTTCGAATTGATCGCTCAGCCCATCTAGAGCTTGGATCGCCGCTTCCATCGCATCTAGATCGACTTCACGTCCGATCACTGCATGACCTAACCGGCGAACCGCACTGCCAAGGCGAACGCGAGTCTCATCAAAAGTTGGGTCAAGTCCTTCGGGGTACTTCATAGTGATGATTCCTGCACATCTTCAATCTTGGTCGTATTGAGGTCGTTCAACCAACCCCGTGAGACAAGCAGCACAACAACGACAAACAAAACTGCCGCGTCAGCTAACACTGCGACGCGCATGGTGAAGATGTCGCCCAAACGACCCAGGATAAATGCTCCGAGCGGAATGCCCGCCAAGATTCCAAGAACATAGAAACTCATGGTTCGACCACGCAAGTGATCGGGGACTGTTCCCTGAATCAATGTATTGAGAGCCACTGCCGATTGAAGGTGCGCCAAACCGCTGATGAAATAAGCGAGTAGTCCAACCCAATAAATCGATGTCATCGGAATCATGGCCGTGCTAACGGTGAACAGGATCAATGCGACTACAACTCGGGTTGAACGTTTCATGTGGTCACCAAGGACGACTGAAAAAAGTGATGATGTCAACGCCCCGAGCCCGAGGGCGACCAACAATGCGGCGTTGTCGGTTGATGGTCGGTCATAAATTCGGTCAGCAATCGCTGGCGCAATATGTTGCAACGACTGCCCGCACAAAGAAGTAATGAAGGCAAGAAAAACAACGAGTCTTAGAGGGCGATGACGCCAGACAAAAGACCCGCCTGCTTTGATGACGTCAGACACCTTCCCCTGACTCGCGGCCGAGATGATTTGTCGGGGGCGCGATAACGCAAGTGCAGCAATAACTAAGAGGAAAGTGATGGCGTTAATGAATATTGCAGCACCTGTGCCGAGTGTGCTCACGACAAGCCCAGCAAAACCTGGTCCGATGGCGCGGGCCAAAGTGAATTGCACTGAATTCAACTTGACCGCATCGAGCAATTCCTCGGGAGGAACGAGCAGTGGTACGAAGCTTTGCCAAGCGGCAGTTTGGAAACCGGTGGCAATACCTCCAACAAGTGCAATCGCAACAATTAAGCCAGGGCCAATTGAACCGGCGAGATACAAGGCCCACAGAAAGAAGGCGCAGAACATCTGCACCGTCTGGGTGATCATCAGAATTTTGCGGCGACTCATGCGATCTGACAACACGCCCGCATACGGAGTTAAAAAGACGGCTGGCAAAAGTCCGGCCATTGATGACACGCCAAGCCAGGTTGAACTGTTGGTCATGTCGTAAAGCAGTGCTGGTACCGCGACAACTTGCATCCAGCCACCGGCATTAGAGATTGCAGCGGCAGTCCAAAAAAATGCAAAGTCTCGGTGGCGTAGCGCGCCTAATGACCCATGCCTCTTAGGCGGGGTAGAAGTGTTTTGCTCAGAACTCACAGATCGGCAATGGGGAAATTGAAATTCGTTGTTGTCACGCCACCATCGACTGCGATGATTTGTCCAGTGACGTAACTCGAAGCTTGAGACGCTAAATACAAAACTGCCGCGGCGATGTCATCGGGGTCGCCAAGACGACGAAGTGGCGTTGCGTTTTCAATCATTGAACGCAGTTCGGGATTGGTTGCCACGATTTCAAGAGCCTCAGTCAAGATTGCACCAGGAGCAACCGCATTCACGCGAATCTTGGGATTGAGATCCGCGGCCATTAATTCAACAGCGTGATCTAGCGCTGCTTTTGCTGAACCGTATGCGACATATCCACGACCCACGACATGGCCGATTGCGCTTGACACCATGACAATTGAACTTGCACCAACGACACCGTTGCCAGCAGTCAACAAGTGAGGGACGCACTCGCGCACGAGACGTAAGCCGTTGATGACATTGTTCTCAAAAGCGTTTCGCAAGTCTTTGTCGCTGGTGTTCATGAATGGCTGTGGCATTGAGCCACCGACCACACTGATCACTGTGTCAATACGTCCGAGTTCATCAACGGTGCGTTGCACTGCGGCAGAAACATCTTCAGCGTTGTTGGCATCGCAGGGCACAACGATTGCTCGTCGACCCATCGCTCGCGCTTGAGCAGCAACGTTCTCGAGTTGATCAACGCTACGGGCCATGACCGCAATGTCGGCGCCGGCTTCCGCTAAGGCAAGTGCACTCGCCGCACCGATACCACGACCAGCACCCGAAAGCAGCGCAACTTTTCCAGACATGTTGTAACGAGCAAGTACGGACATCATTCTCCCTAGTTGTAGTAAAAATCAGTCAGTCAGCCAACGGCTGATTGACTCAATCACGCAGGCAGGCTTGGTGGAGCCTTCAATTTCAATCGTGATCACGATGGTGGTTTGTAATCCACCTTTCACTTCGGTAACTGCGGTGAGTTCGGCGCCGCCACGAATGCGTGATCCAACTTTGACAGGAGAAGGAAAGCGAACTTTGTCGGTCCCGTAGTTCACGCCAGCTGAAAAGCCTTGCACCTCAACAATTTCGGGCAAGAACAAATTCGAAATTGACAGGGTGAGATAGCCATGGGCGATTGGTGCACCGAACGGGCCCTTAGCAGCGCGTTCGGGTTCAACATGGATCCACTGGTGATCTCCGGTCGCTTCGGCGAAGAGATTCACGCGAGCTTGATCGATGGTCATCCATTCGCTATATCCGAGGTGCTTGCCGAGATGACTGCGAACGTCATCGGGGCCGTGAAGAGTTGTAACTGCCATTTCGATATTCCTTGAGTATTTAGCGAGTGAGATCGGTCAGTACTGCGTTGGCTTCGGTGATGATGCGATCAATGAGATCAGCGCAAGTTGGAAGATCGTCGATTATGCCTACGACTTGTCCACTTGCCATGACACCCGATTCGGTTCTGCCATCAACGAGTGAAGTCTTGAGCAACATCGGAGTGTTAGCAGCCATAACCATCTGTGAATATGACAAGTCCATTGACTTCTTCATGGCCATTCCTTCGCGCATCATGTCGCTGAGTTTGGCGCCAGTCATCTTGCGGAACTTGAGAGCATTAATTCCGGCACGAGGTAATGCCAAGAATTTTCCGCGACTGCTTTCGAGTTGATCCACAAGTTCGGTGCGCAAGACGCGGTGCGGAACTCCGTCAACTTGAACTGACACGACCGTGTCAAGTACACCCTTAGAGATGTAGTAGTCCTTGACGGCTTGTGGCACCGATGAATCGCTCGTCAGCAAGAAGCGCGTGCCCATGGCAACGCCTGATGCTCCATAGGCGAGTGCGGCGACAAGACCACGACCGTCAAAAAAACCACCAGCAGCAATGACCGGCACGCGACCAGCAACGGCATCCACAACTTGCGGCAACAAAACGGTAGTGGGAACTGCACCGGTATGGCCGCCTCCTTCGCCGCCTTGAACGAGCACCGCGTCAACACCCCACTCAAGAACTTTCTCGGCGTGACGCTTAGCGCCAATTGAAGGAATAACAACGACGCCAGCATCCTTCAAACGAGAAATCAAATCAGGTTTTGGTGCCTGAGCGAAACTGGCAACTTTGATACCTTCATCAATCATCAAACTGATGCGATCTTTGACATCTGCCGAATCAGCGCGCAAGTTGACACCGAACGGCTTGGTTGTGCGGCTTTTCACTTCGGCGATCGACGTTTTCAATTGATCAAAGTCCATGGTCGCGCTGGCCAAAATGCCAAGAGCCCCAGCGTTAGCAGTAGCACTGACAAGCTTTGGTCCGGCGACCCAACCCATCCCTGTTTGCACGATGGGGTATTTGACTCCGACTAAATCACAAAGCGAAGTTTGTAGTCGGGGGAGTGGTGTCACGCTCATGCGGGAATCTCCCGATGACGTAGACCCTTGGGGTCAATAACTTCGATCGCAGCACTCTCTTCGGCTGTTGGTGGACGACTCACTGGAACATTTGCTGGAATCACTAATTCAAATCCAGTGTTTGCAACAACATCGTCGACGCTGACTCCTGGGTGCACGCTGACGAGCCGCATTGAGTTGTCAGGAGAATTGAAATCAAGCACGGCAAGATTGGTGACGACACGACGCAGGTCATGGCGCTTGGCAATAAAGCCACCAACTTTTTTTGCGCGGTCGTAGCCAACACCACTCACCATGTCAACACTTGGTACGAAAACTGTTGACTGATGTTTCGGAATGAAGAAACTCGTTGCGTTGTTGACTGTGTTGCCTGGCCCACCACGAACACCGAGCAATTGCGACTTGGGCTTGGCCCATGGGCCGATGTTGGCGATATTGCTGTTGCCATATCGATCGATTTGGCTTGCACCCATCATCACGTGGCGACGACCACCAGCAAGAGTGTCAAAGACACTGCGGAACGGAATCCATCCTTCAACAAGCTTTTGGGTGCCACCGATAGGTAGGTCTCCAGAGACATAGAACGCTTCCCCGTCGCTGATCATTAAGTCAGGTTCGAATGTGGCCCGAGCAACGCGTGCGCCGAGCATCTGCATGACTCCCATGCCTGATGCGAAAATTTCTCCGTCACCGCGCCATGCTTCGGCACAGGCAACAGCAATGACATCAGCAAGTGCTACTGAATCGCTCATTTTGCGGCCTCCTTGGCTGCTTTGATTTCTTCACGCCATGTAACAACTTGTGATTGGTAGTTGGCTTCATCGCCAGTTAAGAAGCGATCGCTAAATGCTTTCCATGTCTCGGGATCACGAGCAGCATCAACATAAGCCTTTTGGAATGCTTCGTCTCTGCCGTAGTCGGGTTCACACGTGGTGAAGTGCGCACCGTTTGGAGCGTGAATCACACCATCGACCATTGAGCGATTGATCTTGAGCGTGTGGAAGGTGCCTTCTTTCAAAAGGTCTTCGGTTGGAATGATTTTTTCTGCGCTCACAAATCGTCGACCCGGTTCGCACGCCGCCAAGAAAAGATCATCAAAATACACATCGGGTCCGAGATACTGCGCATTGCCGCGAGCATCAGCACGGTTCATGTGCACGAAAGCAGCATCAAGACGAATAGCAGGAACCGCAAGCAGTTCCTCGCCGTCTGCGTACGGTGAATTCACAGTCTTGAGCGATGGATTGACGTCCATGACTCCGCTGCCAAGTCCAGCACGAGTTGGCAAGAACGGCAAGCGCAACGAGCCAGCAAATAAAGCCCATTGCAGCATTCCTTCATCCCATTCGGTTGGCTCAGGAATTGTTGCGTTCTGGCGGGCTAGACGAAAATGAGGTTCAAGCGGGATTGAGTCAAGCGATACGAACGCGTAGATCAACTTCTTTACTTTCCCGGCCGCGCACAACAGGCCAACATCGGGTCCGCCGTATGAAACGACGGTGAGATCGGTGATGTCAGAACGCAGAAGTGAACGCACCAGACTCATCGGCTTGCGACGGCTACCCCAACCGCCGATTCCGAGGGTCATGCCACTGCGAAGCGTGGCGACGGCTTGATCTTCGGTGATGATTTTGTTTCGAGGCTCACTCATCTCACTTGCCGTCTTTCTGATTCTTCTTGTCGGTGCCTGCAAAATCGTCACGCAATTCGTCGGCGACACCAGTGAGATTGAGTTCAAAAGTGAAACCCTGTTCAAAGCGGTAACTGCGCTTGACATCCCAGAGGTCGATGCCGTTCAAACTTTCTTTGGCGGCACGAATCACGGTTGGGTGTTTGTCGGCGATGCTTTCGGCAACTTTCATCGCAGCATCGCGAAGTTCGGCGCGCGGCACAACCTGTAAGACGCTTCCGAATGCGTGGAGTTCGGCGGCAGTCGCAGTGGCCGATGTATAGACCATGGCGCGCATCTTGTGCTGGGGGACCAGGCGTGCCAAGTGAGTTGCCGCGCCTAGTGCGCCGCGGTCGACTTCGGGCAGACCAAAGAATGCATCGTCACTGGCAATGATGATGTCGCTATTGCCAACCAGGCCGATGCCGCCGCCGACGCAAAAACCAGCAACAGCGGTGATGACCGGAACGGGGCAGTCGTAGACCGCAGCGAAAGCTGCATAGCAACCTTTGTTGGCGCCAATGAGTGCATCAAACCCTTGGGTGTTTTGCATCTCTTTGATGTCAACCCCGGCGTTGAATCCCCGGCCTTCGGCTCGCAAGACGACGACTCGTACCTTTGTGTCGCGACCCAAGGCCGTGATGGTGTCGGCGACCTCAAACCATTCAGCCACAGTGAGGGCATTGACAGGAGGACAGTCCATGATGACCTCGGCGATGCCGCGGTCGTTGATGTTCGAAGAAATTCCCACGGGTTGAGCGTACCCGCCATCTGACGATGCGTCAGAAACGAGCGCCGAGTTCCTACTAGGGTTCGTCACGTGGCAATCACAATTGACTTTTCTGGACAAGTAGCCCTCATTACGGGTGGCACCAAGGGCGTCGGAAAGGGAATTGCTCAGCGATTTGCCGATGCGGGAGCACAAGTGGTCGTGTGCGCTCGCTCAATTCCCGATGACTTGCCCAAAGACTGGGTGGCTTATCCCGTTGATCTACGCGACGCCGACCAGGCAACCGCGTTAATCGATCAAATCGTCGATCGTTTTGGGCACCTCGACATCTTGGTCAATAACGCCGGAGGTAGTCCTCCATCAGATACCTCAACTGGGTCAGCTAACTTTGCGCAAAAGATTGTCGCCGTCAACCTGTTCTCGGCGATGTGGTGCAGTCAAGCGGCGAATCGCCACATGCAGAATCAACCCAACGGTGGATCAATCGTCAATATCGGGAGCGTGTCGGCAGAGCGACCAGCGCCAACAGTTGCGGCTTATGGTGCGGCCAAAGCTGCACTTGCGAATTACACACGCACCACCGGTCAAGAATGGCTGCCCAAAGTGCGAGTCAACTTGGTGACTGTCGGAATGGTGCGAACAGAGTTGGCGCACT
>JBIIMF010000115.1:0-3742 GCA_044338135.1 Ilumatobacteraceae bacterium
AGCCGCGGTCAACTGTCAGCCGAGAGTTTTTCAGTGTTCACCAGTCTGACCTTTTTGGCATTCGCTTATCTCGGTGGAATCACTTCGGTCGGCGGGGCATTAGTCGCTGGCCTGTCCGCTCCACTTGGTCTGATGTTCGTCGTCATGGATCGCAACGTTGATTTGGGGCAGAGCTATGCGTTGTTGGCTGGTGTGGGCCTGGTGACGACGGCGATATTCAATCCTCAAGGAGTAGCGGGCAAGACGGCAGAGGGTTTTGCTGAGTCGCGACAACGCAAGTTGGCTAAATCGGGCAAGGCGCCAAAGGAACAGGAAAAGCACCAAGACATCGTCCAACAATTATCCGTGGACTATTCGCCGCAGCCTCGTCCTGACTTTGATGCCGCCGACACTGTTCTTGAAATATCAGGATTAACCGTCAAGTACGGGGGACTGGTGGCTTTGAATGACGCCAACCTGTCGGTGCGTCAGGGTGAAATTGTCGGATTGATCGGTCCGAATGGCGGAGGTAAAACAACATTCATTGACGCGGTGACTGGGTTTACTTCAGCACAAGGTGAAGTTGTTTTCAAAGATCACTCACTGAGTGGATTGTCTCCGCACATCATTGCACGACGCGGATTGCGGCGAACTTGGCAATCAGTTGAACTCTTCTCCGACATTTCTATTGCCGACAATCTCTTGGTCGCTATCGAAGGTTCAACTATTCGCGGTACTTTGCGCGATCTTGTTTTCCCCGTCCAGAACAAACGCGAACGCGATGTCAGTCGAGCCTTGGCAGCAGTAGGTCTGAACGTGAGTGTGAAGACGGAAACTTCCGAACTGTCACTTGGTCAGCAAAAATTGCTAGGTGTTGCGCGTGCGTTAGTTGCTGAGCCAACTCTTTTGATGTTGGATGAACCCGCAGCGGGATTGAGCTCATCTGAAACCGTGGCCCTCGGCCGACAAATTGTTGACATTTCCCAAACCGGTGTATCAATTCTCTTGGTTGACCACGACATGGATCTGGTTCTCGAAGTATGCGATCGCATCTTTGTCTTGGATTTTGGTCGCATCATCGCTTCGGGCACGCCGGCGGAAATTCGCGCAAATCCCGCAGTGATCGAGGCTTATCTTGGTGCTCCAAGTGAGGTGGGATCATGACACTTTTGTCCGTCGAATCGTTGACGGCGGGATACGGCGGTGTTCCGGTGCTGCGCGATGTCAGCTTGCACGTCGAGAGCGGCGAAATAGTTGCGCTTCTCGGAGCCAACGGTGCGGGGAAGACGACCTTGTTGCACACCATTGCTGGATTGAATCCCGAGATCGGCGGGACCATCGCTGTTTTGGGCCAGAAAGTCAACGGTTGGTCGACTCACCAAATAGTTCGCCAAGGATTGTCGTTGCTTCCCGAAAATCGCGGAATCTTTTATCAACTGACCGTGGCTGAAAACTTGCGCTTGTATCAGCGAAAGGGTGGATCAGTCTCGACGGCTGATGTCATTGAGTATTTCCCGGCCTTGGCGGCGTTGCTTGAACGTAAGGCCGGTCTTTTGTCAGGTGGAGAGCAACAAATGTTGTCACTCGGCTGTCGGTTCATCGCCGATCCGAAATTGATGTTGATTGACGAAATGAGTTTGGGATTAGCCCCCATCATTTTTCAACGTATGTTGCCGGTACTCACGCAGTTTGCTGCAGACCGTGGAGTCGGAGTTTTACTTGTTGAGCAACATGTTCATGTCGCACTCAAGTCCGCAAGTCGTGCGTACGTGCTCAATCGAGGCGAACTAACTTTTTCGGGAACGGCGCATGACCTACAAAACCAGAGTCAGTTTTTAGAGTCGAATTACATGGGGTCGGCAAAACAGGGGGAATGACCTGTCATCGGCGCTCATTGTGATTCTGGTGCAGAATCGTTGCGGAAAACGCCACAATTCTGCACCAGAAGCACATAGGTTTGTTGAATGTCTTCAGCGCCTCAATTATCAATGCTTGAACGTTCGGCCCGCATCGTTGACGGAACCGACGCAGCGCCCATCGGGTTGAAGGTCACTGTCGAAGCCGCGCCAGTTGAAGAAGTTGCATCTGGCATCGGCGTCATTGAATCTTTCAGCAACGTTGTTGTTTTCAACACCGACGACGGGCTCACATTGTTTGACGTCTCGCACGGCATGGCAGCCAAGAGTGTGGTCGCCAGTCTGCGAACTTGGTCGCAAGACAAAGTAAACACTGCCGTGTACACACACGGCCACACCGATCATGTTGGTGGAGCCGGTGCATTTAATGCCGACGCCACTGATCGCGGTCATCAAGCCATCAACTTCGTCGCTCACGAGGCTGTCGTTGATCGTTTCGATCGTTACAAATTGACGAATGGCTACAACGGCTACATCAACATGCGGCAGTTCCGTTTGCCCGGGCCAATGTTTCCAAGCGACTTCGTGTACCCCGACACCACATTTCGTTCAGAGACAACTCTCAACATTGGCGGTCGCTCTTTTGAACTGCATCACGCCCGCGGCGAAACCGACGACCACACCTGGGCGTGGGTCCCCGATACGAAAGCCGTTGTCGTTGGTGACTTATTCATTTGGCAGTTCCCCAATGCTGGTAACCCGCAAAAGGTGCAACGCTTCGCGTGGGAATGGGCCGTTGCATTACGCGCCATGGCTGCCAAGCAACCCGAGTTGATGTTGCCCGCACACGGTATGGCCATCGGTGGCAAAGAACGAGTCGGCATGGTGCTCACCGATACTGCGGCAGCGCTCGAGTCGTTGCACGAACAGACACTTGCATTGATGAATAGTGGCGCACGTCTCGACGATGTCATTGATCAAGTGCGTTTGCCCGAAGAACTTGCCAACAAACCATTCTTGAAACCCACATACGACGAGCCCGAGTTTGTGGTGCGTAACCTGTGGCGTCTGTATGGCGGTTGGTATGACGGCAACCCGGCCAACCTGAAGCCTGCAACCGAAGTTGCACTAGCAACCGAAATGGCGTCATTGGCCGGTGGGGCAGAGGCACTTGCCGCTCGAGCTGAAGAATTGGCGAATGCCGGAGATTTCCGTTTGGCGTGTCACCTCATCGAAATGGCAGCAACTGCACATGCAGATTCGAAACGTATTCACGAAATTCGTGTGGCTATCTATACCGAGCGGCGCAAGATCGAAACTTCGTTCATGGCAACAGGTATTTATCGTTCGGCGGCTCTTGATTCAAAAGCCCGCATCGACGAACTCTCGTAACGGTAATTCTTCGATCGTTACTTCTTGTACGGCTCGACAAGCCTTTCAATGTGCTTGGCCAGTACGTCCATCTCTAGATTGACTTTCGATCCACTCGGACGAAAGCCCAACGTTGTCACCTGGGCAGTATGTGGAATCACGGCAACACGAAACGTGTCGTCGGTGATGTCGAATGCTGTCAGAGAAATTCCGTCAACTGTGACCGAACCTTTTTCCACGAGATAACGCATCATCGTGAGGGGGACTCGCACCACTAAGTCAGGGGCTGGCGACACCACTTCGCCCACGCCATCAACATGGCCAAGAACCATGTGTCCGCCCAGGCGATCGCCCAAAGCCATCGGTCGTTCTAGATTGACCCGGTCGCCAACGTTCATGGCGCCAACCGTGGTGCGGTCGAGGGTCTCTTGGCTGACATCGGTGTCCCACCACGAACTGTTGGCATCGGTGCCTTGATCAACCAAAGTCAGGCAGCAACCGTTCACAGCGATCGAGGCCCCAAGGCCCGAACCTTC
>JBIIMF010000116.1:0-3736 GCA_044338135.1 Ilumatobacteraceae bacterium
TACAACTCAACAATGCGTTCATCCGTGACACCAGAAACGAATTGAATATGTGGTGCGAGGCCCAATTTGTCGATGAGGTCCATGCTTTTACCGGGCTTGGGCTTGCCGATAATCGTCAAAGTGACGTCGCGTTCGGTGCGGAGTTTTGCAACAGCCTCAAGAAGAAATGACAAGCCTTTCAAGGCAACGTCGGCAGATGCAGTGGTGATCAATCGACCAGGAATGCGCTTGACTTCGGGCTGTGGTTTGAACAAATCAGGATCGACACCAACCGGCACGAGGCGCATGCGATCGTACGAAACACCCATGTCGCCATGAATGTCCTTGATGCTGTTTTCGCTCACCACGACAATGCGTGGCATACGACTGGCAACTCGGCCTTGCATTTCGACGAATGAATAGAAACGTGACACGCCAAACTTCTTGTACCAATTAGGTGCGTGCTCCATTTCAAGAGCGCGATCGCGTGTGATGGGATGGTGCAACGTGACAACCGTTGGAATGAGTTTCTCGAGCGACAAGATGCCGTAGCCGAGACACTGGTTGTCGTGCACAAGATCGAATTCGCCAGTGCGTTGGGCGAGATGACGCTTGACGCGAGCGCTGAACGCCGCTGGTTCACCAAAGGTGCCAGTTAGAAATAGTCCGAGTTCGTAGAAATCTTCACGAGTCTTGAGTTCCCAAATGGCGGGGAAGCGGAAGGGATAGTGGTCGTTGATGAGGTCGAGGCTCGGCAACTTGGTGAGCTTGATGCGATCGTCTAAGACCGGGTACGGCTGACCGCCAAAGACTTCAACCGAATGACCAAGGTCAACGAGAGCTTTGGTGAGGTGACGGGTGTAGACGCCTTGCCCACCGACATGGGGTTTGCCACGGTAGGTGAGGTAAGCGATCTTTAAAGGCCCATTGGGGTCGCGGGCGTCAGACATTTTTCCAATGCTACCGTCGGGTCACTTAGTGACCCCTTGTGAACCCCTGACCTGCGGTTTAACAACTATTTGTGCGATTGATCCGAGATTCAGAAGTTGATGAAAACCCGTATATGTCGCTCGCCGTGACCTTGACGACCACTTGAGTCACCGTTAGCGGAATAGATGTCAGCGAAGTCACCCACACGCCTTTTCCTGAATCGTTCAGAGTTGCAGTCAGCGTTGCTGTCGGTGGTGTCGCCTGCGGATTGGTATAGGTGACTTTGGCGCTGACCCTTGCGAGTGAGCTTTCGTCGGTGATCGGAACCTGAATGTTGAGGCGAGAACACGCGAGCCCAGAGAAGTACGGGGTGAAGGTTCCGATCACTGGTGGCTGGCCAACGATTCCCGTGAGAGTCAGCGCCGTGTTTGGTGCGCCTCGGGTTGTGAGAGCTGCGAGAAGGTTGAATTCGCCTTCGGGGAGGGCGCTCGCCGAAGCGCGAGCAAAAGTTGCAGTCACCGTCAACGTTGCTCCGGCGCCGACCGACCCTGATGACGGGACGAATGTGAAGAAGCCCGATGATTCGGCGAGTGACCACATGACGGCAGTTGAGTTGTTATTAGTCAACTTCAATGAAGCGCGCACTCCGCGAGCGAAGTTGAGAACATTCGTTGATGTCACCAATGGACTGGTGTTACGTGCAGTGGTTGTCGGTGCTGGACTCATTGTTGTTGTGACAACGAGAGGTGGAGAGACCGCGGCAATCGATGTTTCTGATTCGGGGACATCGGTGCCTGGAGTGGTCGTTGGAGTTGTAGTTGGAGTTGGAGTCGTCGTTGGAATTGTCGTCAGGCTCGAATCGACCGCTGAAGACGTGATGACTGAGTCTTCGTTAGGCGTTGATGTTTCAACGACAATCGGGTCGGCTGATAATACGTCGCCAGATTCATTGCCAGATTCTTTGCTTTGTTGGATCAAGACGAGGCCGGCGATGAGCAAGAGAACTGCAGCGGTTGAAGCGATAACTGCAACGGCGTGTCGTGAGATACGTGCCACGCGCGGGAAACCATCGTTGCGATCGAGTTTGATGTGGTGCGAACGTTGCGACCCTCGCGAACCCTTGCTGGCATGAGTGTCGGCAGATTTTGACGGAGTAGGAATTGACTGTGTGGCTGCAAGAACCTTCTCGCGTAGGCCAAATGGCAACACAAAGACCGGCGCTGCTCCGAAGAGCGCAAGTGGTGCATACTTTGAACGGGTGCGCTCACAGATTGAACAGTCATCTATATGACGCGCGACGCGTTTGCGAATGAGAATACTGAACTCGCCGTTCCAGCCCGAGATGATCGTTGCGAGTTCGTTGCATTCTTTGCTACCCATTTTTGCAACCGTGAATGCACCGAGACTTTTCTCAATTCGATCACGCATGCGGTGCACGAGCGTGTAGCTCTGTTCGGGCGTGACTCCGAGCGCATCAGCGAGATCGGTGCCAGTAAGCCCTTGACGAACCGATAACTCAAGAACGAGTCGATCACGTTCATCGAGGCCAGCAGCCGCAGATCGAACAAGTTCGGCGAGTTCTTCATACGAAGCAGCAGCGCCATCGGCGTTGGGATCAAAAGCGGCCACGACGTCAGGTGTAGTTTCTGCTTGAAAGTCGGTGGGTGTTGCGCGCTTGCGCTTTTTGGTGCGTCGGTATACCTCGTTGCGAAGGACCGCGTAGAGCCAGGGCTTGAGTCGATCGGGATCGCGCAACTGGTTGAGTCGTTCGGCCGCAATACAAAAGACGTCTTGCACCATGTCGGCAGCGTCGTGGCGATCGGAAAGCATCGCTGCTGCCGTGTCGTACAGGCCGGCAGCGTATTTGTCGTAGATCGACGCAAGCGCGGTTCGATCGCCATCCAAGTAGGCGGAAACAAGTTGGGCGTCGGCGGTCAGCGTGGTCATGCTTTCGTTCCCGCCTGTGAAAAGATCGCCTCATATGAGAGGTGAGTCGCGAATGGTCGGGCTCTGTCAAAAGTCTGCCTGAAGATTTCCTCAATGTCAGGTGATTTTTTGGACTTCAATCGTGAATTTCTTGGTGAACGCGGTGTTCGCCTGAAGAACGAACGGATCATCATTGACGCCATTGGGTGGTCCCGATTGGGGCTCTATGCAGGTCGCATGTGAAGGGAAGTCGTATATCACCCAATGTGAACAATCGCTCGCAAGCGCAATGTGAATGCTTCCGATGTCAATTGTTAAGGGTTCCTCAGGATCACACAGGCAGTCGTCAACTGAAGTTTTGGGCTGAGCGACTCGGCGAGAAGTTGCGATACCAGAACTATCTCGCTCGTACATTGCGCCAAAGGTCAGCGACGTTGCGTGAGGTTTAATAAACCACGGGTGCCAACCGACTTGCACAGGCATGGGATCGACTGCAAAAACTGTCAGTTGCAATTCAAGACTTTGGTTAGTGACATTGACATGGTGTTGCACTTTGCCGGTAAACGGCCAATTGTCACCGAGTTCAATTTCGAGTAATGCCGAATTTGAAGTGACTTCAAGGGTTTTCCATGCTTGGTCAAAAACAGTGCCGTGAATTGAATGTGGCGGCATATTTTGTCGCAGCGAAAACTGTTTGTCGTCAAAGTTGAGTAATGCGTGACGAACACGCCCGGCGTAGGGAACCATGGGGTAGCAGCCCCATGCCAGTGGATCATCCTGGGCGCTTCCAGCGATGAGGATTTCGTCACCAAAGGCCGAGAGTGAACCAATTCGGCCACCACATTCTGGGTACAACGATGTTTTGACATCGCCATTTGGTGACTGCAAAGTGATCACCCCT
>JBIIMF010000117.1:0-3735 GCA_044338135.1 Ilumatobacteraceae bacterium
CACCAAGTACCCACGCAATGGCGTCAACGACGTTTGACTTTCCAGAACCATTGGGACCAACAACAACCGTGACCCCAGGTTCGAGGTCCATCACGGTGGTGTCGGCAAATGACTTGAAGCCTTTGAGAGTAAGAGATTTAAGAAACACGGCGCCACGACCTTAGTTCACCGAGGGACGAAGGTCCCCCGTCGATCGGTCGAGATCGGACCCAAATCAGCGCTGGCACACCTTGCACCAGCTGGTCGTGCGCCCGCCAACTGGCGCACTCGTGATTGTCCCCTTACCGCAGGTCAGGCACCGTGAACCAGCCCGGGCGTACACCCGATGCTGATCCTGAAATCGTCCTGAGTCACCGTCAAGATCGACATATTGGGCGTCACCGAGGGTTGATCCACCCTGAACGATGGCATCTCTCAAAATCTCATGAAGGGCCACATGAATACGAGCCGATTGCGCTGGCCCCACATCTTGGGCGGCACGCTTGGGATGCACCCCCGCCCGATGCAAGATTTCGTCGCCATAGATATTGCCAATTCCGGCGATGAGATGTTGGTCGAGAAGAGTCGCCTTGACCGCACGGCTTGTCGACCGCAATATTTTGCGCAATTCGGGCAAGGTCAACCCATCAACGATGGGGTCTATACCAAGATTGACCAACTCGGGCACAACCTCGGCCGCATCAACGGGGTCGAAGACCACAACTTCACCAAATGTGCGAGGGTCAACGAAACGTAATTCGTTTCCGTCGTCAAGGGTCATCACCACATGAGTATGTGGAGGGCGGATTGATCCAACGGCATCAATCAGAACCTGACCACTCATACGAAGATGAATCATCACCGAGTCACCCGAACTCAAAGGACACAACAAGTACTTTCCGCGTCGTTGCGCTTGCAAAGCCTGAACTCCGGTGAGACGAGCAATGACTTCCTCTCGCGAAGTGCGGCGAACCGATCGCTCACGCCCAACTTCAACCCGGGTAATTCGCCGACCAACAAAACGTTGTTCAAGTCCTCGACGGACGGTTTCAACTTCGGGAAGTTCAGGCACGACCGATATCGACGCCGCGCGCGTGCAGAACTGAAAGCGCCATTGTTGACGCAGCCTGAGCAGCCGCCTTTTTTGTACGCCCGATTTCGCAACCCATTTCTTCGTTATTCACAATCACTCGAGCCGTGAAGGTCGGTTCGTGCGCTGCGCCGGTTTGCTGAATTTCAACCAACGGCGGTCGTGAGTATTCGCGCACGCACACTCGTATCAAATGACTACGCGCATCAAATTCGTCAAGTCGTTCGGCCTGACTAACAATTCGATCACCCATGATTGATGCAACAAATGAACGCGTCTTGTCGGCGCCGCCATCGAGATATAACGCGCCGATGAGAGCTTCAAGACTGTCGGCCAGAATCGAACTCTTATTTCGGCCGCCAGCAGTTAGTTCGCCTGCGCCGAGCTGAATCCATTGACCTAACTGAATCTCTTTCGCGATTTCAGCCAAGGTCTCGGCATTCACCAGAGATTTACGCAGATCAGTTAACTCGCCTTCATTCATGGCGGGATGTGCTGCATAAATGAGATCGGTAACAATCCATTGCAAGATGGCATCACCCAAGAATTCGAGACGTTCGTTGCTTGGGTTTCCAGGATGCTCGGCACACCACGAACGATGCGAACGCGCCTGATTCAGCAAGGAGATATTGGTGAACGCATGGTCGGCATATTCGCGGGTCCAAACCGCAATATCGCCACCCCTAAATTCGCCACGCTTTTCGCGGCGTTCTCGGCGAGTGATTTTCTGAGCTGCCTGACGTATGAATTTGCGGGGCGCGGTAAAGCCCGCCATCACCAATCAGCCCTTTTGGCCGTGTGCCAAAACGTGGGCGTACACAAAGTCGACTGCATCGCGAACAGTCTTCAAGTCGGCAAGGTCTTCATCTTCGATACGGAAACCAACCGTGCGTTCGCTGAGTTCTTCTTCGAGCGCATCGACCAATTCAACTAATGCCAACGAGTCGGCGTTGAGGTCGTCTTTGAACGACTGACCTTCAGAAATATTTTCGGGATCAATTTCAAGGATGTCAACAAGCTGATCGCGGACAATCGCAAAGATCGCATCACGATCGAGCGGTCCGTCTACTACATGGGTCTCAGCGGGCACAATGTCCTCCAGGTCAACTAGCTGTTATGAAGATGATAACTGCGAGAACAACTCAGAGTGAGCGTTATGCGCCGTTGATGGCCCGACGAATTTCTTCGACGATGCCACATTGCACCATGTCGGAGGCGACTTTGATGCCATTAACCATCGCCCGAGCCGACGATGAGCCATGAGAAATAATGCACACACCATCGACGCCTAACAGAATTGCGCCGCCCGTACTTTCGGGGTCGACACTTTCATACAACGGCAACAACGCGGGGAATAATGCATCGGCATGCGGTTTGTACTCTTCTTTAGCTGCGAAGGCCGCCATCAATGCTTTGATGAGCGTTTTCATTCCGCCTTCAAGAGTTTTCAAGACAACATTGCCAGTGAACCCGTCAGTCACAACAACATCAACATTGTCCGACATCACATCGCGACCTTCAACATTGCCAATGAAATTGATTCCACTGGCGTTTTTCAACAATTCATAGGCTTCTTTACGAAGCGTGTCGCCCTTGCCTGGCTCTTCTCCAATTGACAGCAGCCCGACCCGTGGATTTTCAACGCCATAACGATGATGTGAATACACCGAACCCATAATCGCAAACTGCACAAGCCATTCGGCTTGAACTTCGGCGTTCGCTCCAGCATCGAGCAGCACTGTTGGACGTCCACCCGGAACGGGAATAGGAGTTGCGATCGCTGGGCGATTCACATTTTTGATGCGGCCCATACGCAACAAAGCCGAAGCCATTGTTGCTCCGGTATTGCCCGCAGAAATCATCGCTGATGCTTTGCCATCACGAACAGCCTCTGCAGCACGAACGAGAGTTGAATCTTTTTTGCGACGCACACCGCTAGCGGGGTCGTCATCCATCTCAATCACTTCGGAAGCGACAATGAGTTCTAAATCGCCGCGACCCTCAAGAGTTTCGGGTCCAACAAGAACAATCGGAATTCCAAGTTCAGCGGCTTGCAATGCACCAGCAACAATTTGGCTTGGCGCATAATCGCCACCCATGGCGTCAACAGCAATGGGCAACATAAAAATCTCAGACAAAGAATTTCAGACGATGTCTGAATCAGACTTCGATAGCGACGCGGTTCTTGTACCAGCCGCATGCCTTGCACACGGTGTGTGGCAACTTGGCTGAGCCACAGCGCGGGCACAAGCTACGCGACGGGGCTTCAAGCTTCCAGGCTCCAGCCTGATGGCTGTGACCCTTCATTTTCGATTTTTTTCTTTTCGGAACAGCCACGGCGCACTTCTCCTCGTAATAGCCATATGAGATTAGCGGTAATCAGCCGAGATCCCCACCCCCATCAGGCAACTCTCTGAGAGATCTCTGAATATTTCGGGGATTTATTCGGGCAATTGGTCCCGAATGGCGTCGAGAGCGGCCCATCGAGCATCAATAACCGGAGCCGCACAGCCACATTTCTCGCGATTCAGGTCGATCCCACAGGTCGGGCACAACCCAGCGCAGTCAATACGACATAACGGGGCATCGGGAAGCTCGATCAGGACGGTTTCGCGGACCATCGGTGCTAAATCAATCTGATCGTTCTGGATTCCGAAGGCATCAGG
>JBIIMF010000037.1:0-12691 GCA_044338135.1 Ilumatobacteraceae bacterium
AATTGAAGTCACGCGCCAACTCGATGAACACGGCCACATGATCTGGAAACGACCCGACATGGGCGGAGTCGTCGTCACTCTTGAAAGAGTGAGCGAGCCCCGCTAGGGGGGCATCACCTGAACCCTTTTTGAAGAACATCTTCGGCAAGGTCTTGCAATTCCTTACAGGAGCAGGTTCATGAAATACAAAGTTGATTCAAAATCAAAATTGATTGTTTTCTTGTTGAGCCTGTTCATGGCGAAGAATTTGACCAGGCTTGGATAGGGGCAATGATTGCGCACCATAAGGGCGCTATTGAAATGGCCGACACCGTCAAAGCAGAGGGCGAGTCCGCTCTTGTTCAAGAATTAGCCGACGCCATTATTCAGGCACAAAATCAGAAATTGACACTCTCGAACTGCTTATCAAATAGCGGGTCGGCGAGGTCATCTCTTTGGAGTAAACCCCGATGCTAGGGTTTGACATGACCTTCATTCACGCCAAATCCCGCCTTATGAGTCCTCGCCGTGCAGTTGTTTTCCTTCTGCCAATTCTTGGACTCAGCATCATCTCTTGTGGAGGTGACTCTGGCTTGTCATCTCAAGGCAGCGAAGAAGAATTTTGCGCGATGCTGCAGTCCATTGAGTCTGATCAGGTTTTTGAAAATGCGATGGACGATCCCGAAGCGACCGCTGAAGCCATAAAGTTATTAACTGAACTTGCCCAAGCCGCTCCGACAGCAGAACTCGAAGAGTCGGTTGAAGCCTTGATCCCCGTCATGGAGGCGCTGGCTACTCTTGATGAAAATGACATTTATGCTCTCGCTTCGCTCTCGGAACTCATGAGCGACCCCGACCTTGAAGCTGCCGGCGAGACCGTAGATACCTACAGCAAAGACGTGTGCAAAATACCGACTTCTGATTCCAGTGAAACGAGCACCGAAGAGTCTCTTGCCCCCTAGTTCGGGTTTCGAGAATTATTCTCCGGTCAGTTCTTTTTTCAGTTCACGCTTCAAGAACTTGCCACTTGCGTTACGCGGAATTGGTTCGTCTCGGAACCAAATCTTTGTTGGAATTTTGTGCTTGGCAATAGTTCCCGACAAGAAATCTTGAAGTTCTTTTTCAGTCAGTGACCGACCTGGGCGCAAAACAATAACTGCTGCAACTTCTTCACCAAGACGTTCTTCGGGAATTCCGAATACGCAAGCCTCAGCAATTGCATCGTGGTTGTAGATCGCAGTTTCAACTTCGCTGCAGTAGACGTTTTCACCACCGCGAATCACCATGTCTTTGGCACGGTCAACGATGTAGACAAATCCGTCTTCATCGATGCGAGCGATGTCACCAGTGTTCAACCAGCCATCGCGAATACTGTCAGCCGTTGCCTCTGGGCGATTGAGATAGCCCTTGATAACGATTGAGCCTCGAACGCATAGAACACCAACAGTGGTCGGTCCGGCGGGCAAATCATTTCCGTCTTCATCAACCAATTTGCCTTCGAGTGTTGGTACAAGTGGACCACATGATTCGGGCTTAGCAATAAACAAACGAGCCGCGTTAGCCGTAATGATTCCGTGAGTTTCGGTCATTCCGTAACCAGTTGATGGCTGTCCACCCTTGAGCGCACCAGCAATCTTGTGAACGAGGTCAGGCTGCAAGGCTGCACCGCCACCACCCATTCCTTGAACCGAAGATGTATCTCGAGTGTTCCAGTCGGGGTGCAACAACATTTCGCGACTCATCGTCGGTACGCCAGAGAAGCTGGTGACTCGTTCGCGTTCAATCAACTCAAGGGCACGACCGGGCTCCCACTTGTACATCAAAACAACTTTGGCGCCACTTGCCGTAGCCGCATGCAAAATGCAGTTACAGGCGGTCACATGGAACAAAGGAGTCGGCGCCATAAAACATGGCGGGTACGCCTGCGCAGGTGCCACAGTTGGTGCCGGCACGTCGCCCGCTGCAATGGCTTTCTGCTCAGCCATTGCTGACGCCATGTTCATCGCAACAAGGTTCAAAATATTGGCGACTGAACCACGGTGCGTGAGTTGGGCCCCCTTGGGGAAACCAGTGGTGCCCGAGGTGTAGAAGATCGTCGCGTCATCATCCTGATCAAATTCGATATTTGGCAAAACTCCGGGGTCGGCAGTGGCCATGACATCAGTCCAACGCGCTCCACCTGCGGGCAATGCACGATCGGTGCGCACCGAAATGACATGCATCTTCGGCGTGCTAGCGATTTGACTCAAACGCTCTAAACGCTCGTCATCAACAATCAATACTCCGGGCTGACTGTCGTTGAGCGCGTACTCCATTTCGGATGGAGTCCACCACGCATTCATACCAACAGCGGCAGCACCGATCGAAACGGTGGCCCAGTAGCCCACAACCCATTCGGGGTAGTTGCGCATCGACAATGCGACGCGGCTATGGCGACCAATTCCTTGACTGACCAAGTATTGAGCCAGTTTGCGCACCTGCTCATGAATCTCGGTATAGGAATAGCGCTCGTCTTCGTAGACGATGTAGTCCTTGTCGGCGTGAAGAGCCGTGGCTTCCCACATCACTCGCATATTGGGCGGTGCGGTGGTGTACACCTTGACGGGGATCCCCCCTACTTCGGCGATCGAGGTCGCCAAGGGCGATCCGGGGGCATCAAGTTCGGCACGGGCGGCTAGGTAATGGTGAATCACGTCACCATCATTACCGATAAAGAGTCGGGTTCGCTATCCCCAGAACACCATTTCCCATGAGTGGTCGTTTGTGGCAACATGAAATGTGCTTTCCGTGCCGATCGTTGATATTTCCCGCCCGACTGCCACGTCTCTTGACGCACTCGACGCGGCCTGTCGCGACCATGGGTTTTTCCTTCTCAGCGGCCATGGGCTTGATGACCTCATCAACCGCACCTGGCAGCAAACATCTCGGTTTTTCGATACTGATCGCTCAATCAAAAATGAAATTGCGCGCGATATCGATAATCCCATGGGTTATTACGACCGTGAACTCACCAAGCGCAAACGCGATAACAAGGAAGTATTCGACTTCCTTGATCCGACCATCGAACAAATTGATGCTCGCAATCGCTGGCCGCGCGACCTACCCGGTTTTCGCGACACCATGCTTGAAGCCTTTGACGAATTCAGCAAGCTCGCCGATCGCACACTCGCCCTCATACATCAAGCCCTCCATCTATCGGAAGGCTCACAGAAAGAAATGATGGGAAGCCGCTACGGAAGCATGATGCGACTCAACCATTATCCAGTCGGAGACCCCGTTCCCGAAGCTGAGCGCGAAGGACTTCCCGAACTTGGCCCAACCGCTCTCGGTTATCACACCGACCCCGGCACCATCACCTTGCTGTTGCAAGACAACGTCGGTGGCCTACAAACAGAATCGCTCGACAGTGGATGGATCGATGTTCCACCAACTGATGGAACAATCGTGATCAATCTTGGTGATTGCATGCAGGCCTGGACAAACGATCGCTACCGCGCCGCAGTTCACCGCGTTGTACCGATGACACAGCAACGCCGATTCAGCATCCCTTATTTCCAAAATCCGGCTCGCGATTCAACCATTAAGCCGATTCACGAACTATGCGCCGACGGAGCGCTTTATCGCGAGTTTTCATGGAAAGAATTCATGGCCGCTCGGGCCTACGACAACTTCACCGATCTCGGAACTGAAGACGCTCAAGTCACCGACTTCCGAGTCAACGCGTAAACAAATGTTGGTTCCGTTGTGATGACGCAACCAACGACTTGGCACATCAACGCATCAAATCTCGCCGAACATGCGCGCAATCCCATCCACACCGACGAAGGTGCGCAGCGTGCCGGATTTCCTCGGGCACTCGTCGCCGGAGTAACGACCTACGCGTATCTCACACATCCACTCATCGTTGCCTGGGGAAAAGACTGGTTGCACAATGGCGGAGGTGAAGTGAAGTTCCGTCGTCCAGTTTTTGATGGCGATGCCTTACGTTGCGTGCCAGCCAATAACGGCGAAGCCACAACAATTGACGCGATCACTGCTGAACCCGATCAGCCTCGCGCTCGGTTTGTTGCAGTTAAAGATTCGGGTCCGGCCGCACCAATGCGCGATGGCGAATCATTACCAACTCTCGAAATCCCGCTCATCGGAGAATGGGGGTCTGATTACGGCCAACGCGCTGGCGACGATCTCGACTTCTGTTTGCTGAACAACTATGTGCATCCCGCAGTGTGGCCAGCGCTTGCTAACAACGCCGTTCATCAATTCGTTGCCCGAGGCAGTTGGATTCATACCCGCAGCATTATTCGCCACCACGGAATCGCTCATGGCGGATCTGTCGCAACCGTCAAATCAACGGTGATTCGGCGTTTTCAATCACATGGTGAGCGGGCCATTCTTGATGTACACATCGAAATTGATGGACGCATCGTGGCAACGCTCGAACATGAAGCAATCGTCGCTCTTCCCTGACTTTCACGGTTAGTTTGTCGTCATGGCATCAACCACAGTTTCTACCGGCATCACCCTTGAATACGAAGTACATGGCGAAGGCGATCCGTTACTTCTCGTGATGGGTCTCGGAGGGCAACTCGTTGCTTGGCCCGCCACGTTTATCGCCGGACTCGTCGACCGCGGATTCCAAGTCATCACTTTTGATAATCGCGATATCGGTTTGTCAACCAAGATTGACGCAGCTCCTCCCACAAAGACACAGACGGCGATGTTCTCGATTTCTCGTCGTTTCGCCAAGTCGGCGTATCTGTTAAGTGACATGGCCAAAGATGCTGTGGGACTTCTGGATGCTCTCGACATTGAACGAGCACATGTTGTCGGAATGTCAATGGGCGGAATGATCGCTCAGACAATGGCAATTGAACACCCGAGTCGCGTGCGTTCATTAACGTCAATCATGTCAACCACTGGCAATCCCCGCGTTGGTCGACCGAAGACATCAGTCTTGTTGCGCGCCGGCAAGCTGACCCGCGGAAGTAAAGAAACTTTTCCTGAGCGTCAAGCAGCACTTTTCAAATTGTTCTCTGGTTCGCTGTACGACGAATTAGAGATTCGCGAAGTTGCCAAGCTTTCAGTCGAGCGCAACTTCACTCCCGACGGAACCGCACGACAAATGGCTGCGATTATGGCGAGCCCAGACCGCACGTCACAGTTGAAGAAGCTCAACGTGCCAACGCTTGTCGTGCACGGACTTGAAGATGGGCTCGTGCAACCGTCTGGCGGATACGCAACGACAAAGGCGATACCTGGTGCACGTTTGCTGGCATTCCCCGACATGGGGCACAACTTGCCGCAAGCGCGTATTCCAGAAATATTGGATGAGATCAAACGCAATACGTTGCGAGCTTCATAAGTTCAAGATTCCTCGAGGTTTCACTATGAGTTCAATGAGCCGTGAGTCCGTTCAACAAGAAGTTCGAGAATGGCTGAACACAAATTGGGAACCGCAACTCTCACTGCAGGCGTGGCGCGAACGCCTTGTTGATTCCGGCTGGGCTGTTCCATCATGGTCAAGTGAGTGCTTCGGACGTGACTTACCTGTGTGGGCCGACCAAATAGTTGCCGAAGAACTGCGCCTCATTGGTGCTGTAGGCAATCCGCTCGGCAGTGGCATGTCATTAGCGGCGCCCACGATCGTCGAACATGGTTCTGACGAATTGAAGAGACTCGTCTTGCGTCAAACGTTGACCGGAGAAAAAACTTGGTGCCAACTCTTTAGCGAACCAGGTGCGGGATCAGATCTGGCAAGCCTCTCGACTTCGGCTGTTCTTGATGGCGATGAATGGGTGATCAACGGCCAGAAGGTGTGGAATACCAGTGCTCATCACGCCGACTACGGAATGTTGCTGGCTCGTACAAATCGGGACGGTTCAAAGCATCACGGAATTTCCTATTTCGTTTTGCCGATGCATCAGCCTGGTATTGAAGTGCGTCCAATCAAACAGATGAACTATCACTCATCGTTCAACGAAGTTTTCATGACCGATGCTCGCATTCCGGTAAACATGATCATCGGAACCCTCGACGATGGCTGGCGCGTTGCTCGTGCGACTCTTGCTCACGAGCGAACTTTCTCAACCATGCGTCGTCCGAAGTTCGCCCAAAACAATGCGATAGAGAGTCGTGCCGTGCGCGAAGCCGAGCACGAGGCCGAAGAGCATTTCAAAACATACGTGTGGTATCCGCAACGTGCCGGCCGTGTTGATCTCGTTGTTGAACGAGCCCAATTGCTTGGAGTCTCAAACGATCCGGTGATTCGCCAGAACATTGCGGCGTTGTTGTCATTTCAGAAAATGAACGAATGGACTGCTTCACGAGCTCGTGCGGCTCGTGCGCTTGGTCGGCCACCTGGTCCCGAAGGTTCGATTGGCAAGTTGGCTGCTTCAGAAGTTTCACGCATGGCTCATCGTGTTCATACGTTGATTAGTGGTGCACACGGAATGTTGCAAAACGGAGATCATGCACACGATGCAACGATCGCCGAAGTATTAGTGAGTACACCTGCACAATCAATCGCTGGTGGAACCGATCAGATTCAACGATCGATCATCGGCGAGAAAATCCTCGGACTCCCCCGCGATGTCAGCAACTAGATGGTGATTCTGGTGTGTTTTTGTTGCGTATAGCGCAATAAAACCACACCAGAATCACGAGTCATGTCGGGCCACGTTCACATGTTGTTTCCCTCTTGCGATTAGTCTGTACCCAATGGAAGTTATTGGCCTGCATCATGTGAATGTCAATGTGCACTCACTTCCCGAGGCACTCGAGTTTTACGTTGAAGGCTTGGGTTTCACTTCATTTGAACGACCCGGCTTCAAGATTGACGGCGCGTGGCTCAACATGGGACCACACGAACTACATCTTTTTGTTCGGCCCGATGCAGTCATCGACCGCCATCAACATTTTGCGCTTGCTGTTGCCGATATCGACGAGTGCGCTCGGCACTTAGAAGCCAAAGGTTTGAAATACCGTCTTGCTCCAGAAATGCCTGGTGTCAACCGCCAGATTTTCATTCATGACCCCAGTGGCAATCGCATCGAGCTCAACGAAGTAAAAACACTCAGTTAGAAGTTGTACCGCACACCAGTTAGTTCTTCGCTGATTTCCCACAGGCGACGTGCATCATCCATATTGCGTGCCCGCCTACTCGGCGTGACCTTCACCGGTGAGCCAAACATCTGGTACTTCGGTCCGTAATACTCGCGACCTAATGCACTCGGATCCACCATGGCGCGCACTTGCGCTTCGCAACCTTGAACGCCCGTACGGGTGAGTACGGGCGTTAATCGGCGCATCACCAAGTTGGTTGCTGAAGAACCACTCTTGCCAAGCTCTGTTCGTGCGGTACCAGGATGGGCAGCCAACGCAATCGTCGTCAACGACGTTTCTCGCAATCGACGCTCCAATTCATTTGTAAACAAAATGTTGGCCAACTTGCTTTGAAAGTACGCGCCCCAACGGCTGTATCGACGGCGATCGCACATCAGATCATCCAGATGAATTTTGCCAGGAATATGTCCCATGCTCGACACGTTCACGATGCGACTATTCGGGCGCTTCATTAATGACGGCAGTAGCAAACCCGTCAAAGCAAAGTGACCAAGGTGATTGACACCAATTTGAGTTTCGAATCCGTCTTCAGTTCGACTTTGATCGAGAGCCATGAGACCGGCGTTATTCATCAGTCCATCAAGTTCGATTCCGTCAGCAAGTAACTGCTCGCTGAATTGACGGATTGAAGCCAAACTTGCCAAGTCGAGTTGACGAACCTCAACCGAACCCTTGCCGGCACGTAGCCCTTGGGCCGCAGTCTCGGCCTTCTCTGCATTACGGCAAGCCATGATCACATGAGCCCCGGCGCCCACAAGATTGCGAGCCGCTTCGAGGCCAAGACCCGAGTTTGCGCCAGTGATGCAGATCGTTCGACCCGAATTATCAGAAATATTTTTTGTGGTCCAGCGAGTTTGCGACATGCCCGATACTGCCATAACCATTGTTCAAACCACGATGTGTAGGCTTTACGGTATGACGAGAGGTATGGAAAACACCGATAGCGCAATTCGCCTTCGCCTGATTGACAGCACGCTTTTCATGATCGACCGCGATGGCATCGACGGCGCTCGTCTGAAAGACATTGTTGAACACGCTGATATGACAACTGGTTCGTTGTATTGGTTCTTCAAAAATCGCCGAGCCCTCATCAATGCTGCGTTGGCTGAGCGTTTTGTTCGCAAGATGCGCATGCTGACCGACCTAGTTGCCGAGGCATTTAGCAAGGACGCCGATCTCGTCGATCCCCACTTGATTCTGAAGGAAATTGTCGTTCAGCCAAATCAACCCGACAGCGTTGATGCTCGCGCCGAACGCGTTCAAGTTCTTGCTGCGGCACTTGAAGACCCCGTGCTGGCAAAACACGTTGCCGATATTCAGCGACAACTCCTCACGCAAATCAGTGGGATCGTCAAAGAGGCTCAGATCAATAAAGTCATTCGAGCCGACGTCGATCCATACTCAGTTGCCGTCATGATGCAGTCCACCGCTATTGGCCTGGTCGGCGTTGACCTTGCCAGAGATCTCATGCCCGATATCAAGGCCTGGAACCACCTCATGGACATAGTGGCGAGCGCGCTCAAGGCTTAATTTTGCGTTCTGATGTGTCAACTTGACTCCTGTCACCATGACGACACCCGCCATTGCTAGTTGAGTAACCTGAGAATCCAACCGTAACTCTGCGGACTTTTTCGAATTTTGCTTCCATGACAACTCCTCAACAACGCAAAATCACCATGGCCGGCGTCGGTGTCGTCGCTTTCGGTTGCCTGGTTGCCGCCGTTGTGAGCGGTGGTTCCAATTCAGATGCCACGACACCCGTGACGACCGTTGTCACTGATGTTTCGATAGTTGACATCGCCCCGGTTACCGACGAATCCACAACCACAATTGTCGCCACTGATTCGAGTCTGCCGACCGATGAAATTCAAGATCTTGCCGGCGACGACCCGTCGTCAACGAAGGCATGTACTTTGACGGTTCGTTCATTGGCAAGTGGAGACACGGGCGAAAGCGTGACGTGTCTTCAGAATGCTCTGATCACTGCTGGTTTCTTATCTGGCACTCCGACCGGAACTTACGACAACGAGACCGCCAATGCGGTCAAGAAACTCCAGACTGATCGCGACCTTTTTGTTGACGGAAAAACTGGCCGTGAAACTGCATTGTCTCTCGGTGTGTGGCCCGACGAAACGTCACTCGTCGTACGCACTCCTCCCCCTGCCCCTGGCGCAGTTGACCTTCTTGGCTATGAACTTTCATCGGTCGCAACTAGTGGACCCGATGCTCCGCCGCTTCCCGCCAACTCAGGTTCGGGTCGACGCCTGGTGTATGACCGTGCTGGTCAACGCGTCTGGGCAGTCGGCGACGACAATGTTGTCATTCGCTCGTGGTTGATTTCTGGCAGCAAGTACAGCAACGAATCGCCCGGAACTCACAAGGTCTACAGCCGTTCAGATGTGTCAACTGCTTGGAACGGCAAGGCTTACCTCTACAAGATGGTGCGCTGGCTCAAGACCGACATCGGTGCTATCGGTTTTCACGCGCTACCAATTCACGTGGAAGACAATTCTTTATACCAAACTGATGCCGAACTCGGCCAGCGTTTATCAGGTGGCTGCCAGCGTCAAGCCAATCTTGATGCCGACTTCACGTGGGACTTCGCTCAAATCGGCACGCCCGTCGTCGTGACCTAACCCTCACCCACCGAAGTTATTGACCAGCGATCAATCGAGTCATTGCCAATTCGGCAGCTTCAACATCGTCGCGTTCAGTATTCACAATTGCGCTGAGATAGCTCACTGCAACATAACCATCGGCAACCATTCCACCATCGGTGTCGGTCGGCAGTTCGGCAGCGTCTCCCCATGCCATGCGAACGTAGAAACTTCCTTCATGACCCTCTTTGGGTTCAAGGTTGGCGGTGCTCATACGACGTGGCGGTTCGTGACCAAGGCGAGCCGACTTCCAACCTTTGATCTCACTGAGTTCGGTGTTGGGCACATTGATATTGGCCACAATCGGATTGGTCGGCATGTTGGCCACCAGACCTTCAACAAAGGCCGCAGCAACTGACGCCGCGGTCTCCCACTTCTGACCAACCAACATCTCGTCCCAGCCCTGTCCTTCGACACCGAAACCTGTGACGGCTTGGCTGACTGCGATACCCGAGATCAAACCATTGCGGGCAGTCAACGCTGCACCAACAGTTCCGGAGTGATACACCGAACGACCCACATTCGCACCTGGATTAATTCCGGAAACAACTAAATCGAACGGTGCGCCAAAGGCACCAAGACGCGAAAACATCACGCACAGGGCCGGCGGACCAGTGACTGCCCATGCTTCATCGATACCGTCAACATGCGCACGATGTACTTCAGGTTGAATCAAGTGCAATGCACCAAGCGCTGCTCCAGCACCAGAAAATTCGCGATCAGGGGCGGCAATCACTACTTCACCAAAGGGACGCATCGCACGGGCTAAAACATGCAATCCGACTGAATCGATTCCATCATCGTTAGTAAGCAAAATTCTCATAATGACATCGTTGCCGATCTAGTAGTAGAGATCTTCATAAAAAGGGTGACGCTTGGCTTAACGTCCAGTGAAATTCGCGGGCCGCCGTTCCAGGAACGAGGCAACGCCTTCACGATGATCATCACTCTTAAAGCTTGCCGACATTGCCGACGTATGTCGTTCCATATGTTCAGCGACTGGCGCGGTCAAACCCATGTACGTGAGTTCTTTGATGAGTTTCAAACTATGCGGTGAACCAGTAGCGATTCGTTCTGCAAGTTCATATGCCCGAGGCAACAAGTCTTTTGATTCAACGACATCAAGTACATAGCCAAGTCGCAAAGCTTCAGCAGCATCGATCATGTCTCCGGTATAGGTCAGACGCAATGCATTTTGAACACCGATGATGCGCGGCAGCAACCAAGTGCCTGCACCAGTGTCTGGCACGAGGCCACGATGCACAAAGTTCCAGGCGAACTTCGCATTGGTTGAGGCCAAACGAATATCGCACTGCGACGTGAACTCGGCACCCATCCCCACAGCAGGTCCATCAATTGCACAGATAGTTGGCTTGGGACATTGAACGATTGGCCACCATTTTTCGGTTTCTTCAGCCGATCCCCGCAACCCTCGCTGCGCCCCCGGAATGGTTGATAGATCTGCCAAATCTGTTCCTGCGCAAAACGCGCCAGGGACTCCGGTGATCACGAGCGCTGCAATATCGTCTTCACCGGCATGCTGCACTGTTTCGATGAAGTCAAACAGAATCGCAAATGTCATCGCATTTTTCTTTTCGGGACGATCAATCGTGATCGTCCCAATCTTGCCGTCGCGTGAGTACTTGATGTGTTCGCTCATAACAATCCAGACCGTCGTTCTTACTTCGAAACCAATTTGTAATCGCTGCTTTCGGGCACCCGAGTTTGTTCCCAGAACTCAAGAACACTAAAAGGCCAGTTTTGAGCACTGCGCCCGTTCGCGTTTTTATACCAACTACTCACTGTCGAGAATCCCCAGGTACGCAATTTGTTTGCAGCATCAATGCGCTCGTTGTACTCGTCGTGAACTTCTTGCAACGGATCGAGCGAACCAAGTTTTGACTCAAGCAGGAGCTTCGCACACTCAACTAAGTAATGCACCTCGCACTCGCTGAAATAGATAATTGATCCATTGGCAACGATGTTGGTATTCGGCCCGTACAAGCAGAAGAAGTTTGGAAAGTTGGGAATGACGACGCCCAAATAGGCGCGGGCATCTCCAGCCCATTGTTCATGCAGATCAGTCTTGTTGCGGCCCGTGACCTTCATCGGGGTCAAGAATTGGCTGGCCTTGAAACCGGTTCCGTAAATGATCACATCAACTTCACGAAGTTGCCCGTCAGTCGTACGGATACCTGTGGCTTCAACACGTTCAATCTTGTCAGTCACCAAACTCACATGTGGTTGACGCAATGTCCGCGCAAACGCTCCGTCATCAACCACGAAGCGCTTCGAAAGTGGCGGGTAATTCGGAGTTAACTGAGCCCTGAGCGTTTCATCACCTTCGGTGAGAGCATTCGTCCACTCAGTCAACATCTGTCGCATCATCTCATTCATGAGACCGACTGACTTTTCTGTTGGTGGATAATCAGGATCGACTGTGGCCGCCGGCAACATGCCTTCGGCTCCGCGCCAGAACATCGAGAAGCGATACCACGCCGCGTAGAACGGCACGTGCGAGAGCATCCAGTTAAATCCGTTAGGAACGCTCTCTTGATAACGCGGCGCCGGAATCATCCAAGGTGTTGTGCGCTGAAACACAAACAACTCACCCGCTTGTTTAGCAACTTGCGGAATGAATTGGCATGCACTTGCGCCTGTTCCGATCACCGCAACTTTCTTCCCCGTGAGATCAACATCAAAATTCCAGGATGCCGAATGGAACGAATCACCAGCGAACGATTCAATGCCAGCAATGTCGGGATAACTGGGGCGGTTCAATTGCCCAACGGCAGACACCAAAATGTTTGCTCGGTCAACGCGCTTGGTGCCGGCAGCATTGATTGAAGTCACGATCCACTGCTGTGCCTCTTCATCCCACTCAGCCGACTCCACTTCGGTCTTGAAATTGATAATGGGCAACAAACCAAACT
>JBIIMF010000118.1:0-3674 GCA_044338135.1 Ilumatobacteraceae bacterium
GTCGCACCACATGCCAACACCACTGAGTCATACGTTGCCATCAAGACATCGATGTCAATATTTTGTCCCACGATTGCGTTGGTGCGGAATTCAGTTCCTTCAGCTTCCATCTGTGCGACGCGACGATCAACATGACGCTTCTCCATTTTGAATTCGGGAATGCCATAACGCAACAAGCCGCCAATGCGGTCGGCACGCTCAAGCACAGTCACTTCGTGTCCGGCACGAGTGAGTTGTTGAGCCACAGCCAATCCAGCAGGACCAGAACCGATGACCGCAACACGCTTACCAGTTTTCACACTGGGCATTTGCGGAATAACCCAACCTTCATCCCACGCGCGATCAATGATTTCGACTTCGACTTGCTTAATGGCCACTGGGTTGGAGCTAATGCCCACAACACAGGCAGATTCGCACGGAGCTGGACACAAGCGACCAGTGAATTCTGGGAAGTTGTTCGTGGCATGAAGGCGTTCAATCGCGTCTTTCCAATGGTTGCGATAGACGAGGTCATTCCAATCGGGAATCAGGTTGCCGAGAGGGCAACCGTTATTGCAAAACGGAATACCACAATCCATGCAACGACCAGCTTGACGATTAAGTTCGTCCGCGTCGAACGGCTCGTAGACCTCTTTCCAGTCGCGCAAGCGCACCGGCACGGGCCGATGGCTCGGAATTTCGCGTTCCCATTTTAAGAATCCAGTTGTCTCACCCACGAGCCACCTCCATCACACGATTCAATGTTTCTTCTTCGCTGAGACCTTTTGATTTGGCATCAGCCATCACTTCAAGCACTCGCTTGTAATCACGCGGCATAACTTTGCGGAAGTTGGCTGACTCGGTTGCCCAACCTGCCAAAACTTTTTTGGCAACTGCACTATCTGTTTCCGTCACATGCATTGTCAGAATTGCTTTCAACTCATCAAGATCTGTGCTTGATAGTGATTCAAGTTCAACCAACTCGTAGTTGACCTTGGCCCCAAATACAGATTGTGGGTCATAGACGTACGCGACACCACCAGACATACCAGCTGCGAAGTTGCGACCAGTCGGACCGAGAACAACAACTCGACCACCAGTCATATATTCGCAACCATGGTCGCCAACACCTTCAACAACTGCCGTGGCTCCAGAGTTACGCACACAGAAGCGTTCGCCGACCATGCCGCGTAAGTAGATCTCGCCACTCGTTGCGCCATAACCAATGACGTTGCCAGCAATGACGTTGTCTTCGGCAGCGAACGAAGTTGCGCTATCGGGCCGCACAACAATGCGACCACCCGACAAACCTTTACCGACATAGTCGTTGGCATCTCCGGCAAGGCGCAAGGTGACTCCCTTAGGAACGAACGCACCGAAACTCTGACCAGCAGATCCCTTGAAGTCAATGCTGATGGTGTCATCGGGCAGACCAGCACCAGCCCAACGACGAGTCACTGCATTGCCGAGCATTGTTCCGACTGTGCGATTGACGTTCATGATCGGTGATGAGAAACGAATCTTCTCCCCTGTTTCGATGCTCTTGACAGCACGAGCCATGAGCTCGTTGTCAAGCGCACCACTCAACCCGTGATCTTGGGCGACCGAGTTGTACATCGACTGTTGGTACGGATTCTGAGGAACCGCAAGAATCGGCGAGATGTCAAGGCCCTTGGCCTTCCAGTGTTCAATGGCCTGCTTGGTGTTCAGTATTTCGCTATGCCCGACCATCTCTTTGATCGTGCGGAAGCCAAGTTCGGCCATGATCTCACGAACCTCTTCGGCAATGAATTCAAAGAAGTTCACGACGAACTCAGGCTTGCCACTAAAGCGTGCACGCAGAACTGGGTTCTGTGTCGCAACACCAACCGGACAAGTATCGAGGTGGCACACGCGCATCATGACGCAACCACTGACAACAAGCGGGGCCGTCGCGAAACCAAACTCTTCTGCTCCGAGAAGGGCCGCCACAACGACGTCACGTCCGGTCTTCATCTGACCATCGGCTTGCACAACAATGCGGTCGCGCAAACCGTTCAACATGAGCGTCTGCTGAGCTTCGGCCAGACCGAGTTCCCATGGCCCACCGGCATGCTTGAGCGATGTCAATGGCGATGCACCAGTTCCACCGTCGTGTCCCGAGATCAACACCACATCGGCTTTGGCCTTACTCACGCCAGCTGCAACTGTGCCGACTCCGACTTCAGCAACAAGTTTGACGTGAACTCGAGCCGAGGGGTTTGAGTTCTTGAGGTCGTGAATGAGTTGCTTGAGATCTTCAATTGAATAGATGTCATGGTGAGGTGGTGGGCTAATGAGACCGACGCCGGGAGTTGAGTGACGAGTCTTGGCTACCCACGGATACACCTTGTGACCAGGCAACTGTCCACCCTCACCAGGCTTGGCACCTTGAGCCATCTTGATCTGTAAGTCATCAGCATTCACAAGATATTCGCTTGTTACACCGAATCGACCAGACGCGACTTGCTTGATTGACGAACGACGCGACGGGTCATACAAACGCTCGGGGTCTTCGCCGCCTTCACCTGTGTTGCTCTTGCCACCGATTGAGTTCATTGCGACTGCAAGAGTTTCGTGAGCCTCGGCCGAAATTGATCCGTAACTCATTGCACCCGTAGAGAATCGCTTCACGATGTCGGAAACCGATTCAACTTCGTCAATTGAAATAGCAGTGCGATCTTCTCCGTTGAATTCAAAGAGTCCACGCAAAGTAGCCAGGTGCTTCGACTGATCATTCACCAACTGGGTGTACTGCTTGAAGATGTCATACCGCTTCGCGCGGGTTGCGTGCTGCAACTTGAAAACAGTTTCAGGGTTAAACAAGTGATACTCGCCCTCACGACGCCACTGGTATTCACCACCGAGTTCAAGTTTGCGATGCGCGCGACGCTCGGGGTTCTTCGGGTACGCAACAGCGTGACGCGACGCCACTTCAGAAGCAAGTTCATCAAGACCGATACCGCCAAGACGACTGACTGTTCCGGTGAAGTACTCATCAATCAATTCGTTTCCAAGGCCAATTGCTTCGAAAATTTGCGCTCCGGTATACGAAGCGACTGTGCTCACGCCCATCTTTGACATGACCTTCAAGATGCCCTTGCCAGAAGCCTTGATGTACTTCTTCAGTGCATATTCGGCATCGACGCCACCGAGACCATGAACATCTTCACGAATCATGTCTTCGATTGATTCAAAGGCGAGGTACGGGTTGATTGCGCCAGCACCGAATCCAACCAAGAGAGCCATGTGATGCACTTCGCGAGCGTCGCCCGACTCAACAATCAGACCAACTTGTGTCCGAGTCTTTTCACGAATGAGGTGGTGGTGAACTGCAGCGGTCAACAACAGCGACGGAATTGGAGCCAATACTTCATCACTATTGCGATCAGACAAAACAATGACGCGAGCACCAGATTCAATGGCAGCAGAAACACCTGCCCTGATGTCATCAAGCGCGCCCTTGAGGGCCGCTCCGCCACCGTCAACGCGGTACAAGCCTGAGACAACGTGTGCATGAAGTTCGGGGAATGAGCCGTCATCATCGGCGTGAACAATCTTGGCTAGTTCATCGTTGTCAATGATCGGGAAAGGCAACACCAATTGGCGACAACTCTGCGGACCTGGGTTCAACAAGTTGCTCTCAGGACCAACTGTTGAGCCAACGCTCGTCACGA
>JBIIMF010000119.1:0-3651 GCA_044338135.1 Ilumatobacteraceae bacterium
CGCAATCGATAGACGCAACAACTTCGGCGGCATTGTGACGAACGAGATGTTCGAGCGCAGATGTTGCAACTCCGGCCGCATCAAACCAGCCGGTGAGAGCCACCACCATGACCGGGCGGCGCAGCGGAGCTGACAAGCCTTCCCAGATCAAGACATCGGCGACTTCCATTCCTAGAGTCTCACCCGCGCAATGCCTCAACCACAACGTCAATACAGGCTGTTAACGCCTGAACATCCTCGGGATCGATGGCCGGGAACATGCCAACTCGCAACTGGTTGCGACCAAGCTTGCGATAACTGTCGGTATCGACGACTCCATTGGCCCGTAATGCTGCACAAATATCGTTGGCATCAACACCTCCGTCGGCTGGCGACGCAATGTCGACAGTTCCAACAACTTGTGAGCGCTGTGCTGGGTTGCCTACAAACGGGGCGGCCCATTCGCGAGATTCGGCCCATGAATACAAAATGGAGGAGGATTTGGCCGAACGAGCATTGCAAGCGCTCAATCCGCCGATTTCGTTCATCCACTTGACTTGAGCATCAAGCATGACCAATGTGCCAAGCGCCGGGGTGTTGTATGTCTGGTTCGCTTTGCTGTTGTCGAGCGCAATCTTGAGATCGAGTGAAGCCGGGACCCAACGCTTCGAGGCTGAAATCTTTTCAATGCGCTCAATGGCTCGCGGCGAACAAGCAGCGAACCACAAGCCACCATCAGAGGCGAAACACTTTTGTGGAGCGAAGTAGTACACATCGACCTCAGCCGGATTCCAGAGCAGTCCACCGGCCGCCGAGGTGGCGTCAACGACGACCAATGCATCGTCGGCCCCAGTCGGTCGTACGAGTGGCATCATGACGCCCGTCGACGTCTCGTTGTGTGTGAACGCATAGGTGTCGATTCCGGACTCGAGCAAAGCAACTGGGTGTGTGCCGGGATCGGTCTTGATGACGGTCGGGTCTCCGAGATGCGGAGCTGCTGCAACAGCTTCAGCAAACTTCGAAGAGAACTCGCCAAACACCAAGTGCTGACTGCGCTGATCGACTAAGCCAAATGTTGCAACGTCCCAAAATACGGTTGAGCCACCATTGCCAAGAACGATCTCCCAATCATCGGGAAGACCAAACAGTTGGGACAAGCCTGAGCGAACGGAGCCCACGAGATTTTTGATGGGTGCTTGGCGATGAGAGGTGCCCATCAGGGACGGACCTGCGGCAGCCAGAGCGGCCATCTGCTCGGGGCGAACCTTTGAAGGGCCACAACCGAATCGACCATCGGCTGGCAAAAGATTGGAAGAAATGCGAATTGATCGGGGGTCGGTAATGCTCATTGTCTTAGCATGGCAGGCATGAGTTCGTCACCCCAAAGCAAGCGCACATCTTCTCGTCTCGCGGCTATCGCCGAATCGGCCACATTGGCCGTCGATGCCAAAGCCAAGGCCCTCAAAGCAGCTGGCGAAAATGTCATTGGTTTCGGTGCCGGCGAACCCGACTTCCCAACCCCAGAGCACATTGTTGAAGCCGCCGTCAAGGCGTGTCGCGACCCAAAGATGCATCGTTATACGCCAGCGGCCGGACTTCCCGAACTGCGCGAAGCGATTGCAGTCAAGACTTTGCGCGACAGCGGATTTCAAACAACCGCTAATCAAGTACTCGTCACCAATGGTGGTAAGCACGCCGTGTACACAGCATTTGCGGCACTGTGTGATCCAGGCGATGAAGTCATTGTGCCCGCACCGTATTGGACGACGTATCCCGAAGCAGTCACCTTGGCTGGGGGAGTGCCCGTCGTTGTTGACACCACTGAAGAAACCGGATTCCGTGTCACTGTTGAGCAACTTGAAAAGGCGTTAACAAAGCGCACGAAAGTTTTGTTGTTCGTTTCACCAGACAACCCGTCGGGTTCGGTATATCCGCCCGAAGAAGTCAAGGCCATTGGCGAATGGGCAGTCTCGCGTGGCATTTGGGTGATCACTGACGAAATTTATGAACACCTCACGTACGGTCAACACAAATTCACCAGCATGCCGACGCTTGTTCCTGAGTTGGCGAATCAGTGCGTGATCGTCAATGGTGTTGCGAAAACTTACGCAATGACTGGGTGGCGCGTTGGCTGGATGATCGGGCCATCAGATGTGATGAAGGCGTCAATCAACTTCCAAAGTCATGCCACATCAAACGTCAACAACGTTGCGCAAGCAGCAGCTCTTGCAGCAGTTGCCGGAGACCTGTCTGCCGTGTCAATGATGCGTGAGGCATTCGAACGGCGTGGTCGCACGATGCATCGCCTGCTGAATGACATTCCTGGGATCACGTGTCTCGAGCCTGAAGGTGCGTTCTATTGCTACCCGAACGTCACTGGCTTAATTGGTAAGACCTTCAATGGCAAGACCGCGAACAACAGCATGGAACTGGCCGACATTATTTTGTCGGAAGTGAAAGTTGCCATTGTTCCTGGCGAAGCATTCGGCACTTCGGGTTACGCACGATTCTCGTTTGCGCTTGGTGATGCCGATCTCGAAGAAGGAATTCGTCGCATCGCCGATTTGGTGGCGCGTTCGTAAACCAGCGAGCCCCGATGGCGCATTGAGATTTCAATGGTTGAGCACGCCTAGCCCATGTGTTAGGTTCGCTCCGTCGGCAATAGTCGATACGTACAGAAAACAGCGAAGTCCGGTGAGATTCCGGCACTGTCCCGCAACGGTGGTATAGCAAACGAAAGTTTGGCTAACGAGTCCGGTCGCCTGATCTGTATGCGATAACAACCCTCGAGGCAAGGGCGGATCGCGCAGGACTGGTTAAGCCTTTCCTCGCACTCCTCTTGCTTCCTCAAAGCAATGGAGGAAGCTTCAATGAAAGCAAATCTAGTAAGTGCCATTAAATCAAAGCGTCATAACACGCGTCGCGTCCTGATTGGATCACTCGTCGCCCTGACATCGCTGTTCGCAGCATGTGGTGGCGACACGACAGATTCATCAGCCAGTGTTGAAACTGAGGCGCCGATGTCGGAAGAAACCGATGGCGATGCACCCCAACGAATTGTGTCGTTGTCACCAACTCATACCGAAATTTTGTTTGCCGTTGGTGCTGGCGACCAAGTTGTTGCAGTGGATTCGATGTCGAACTATCCCGCCGAATCAGCCGCGGTATTGACTGATATCTCGGCGTATGAACCCAATGTTGAAGCGATCTCGGCACTCGAGCCCGATCTTGTCGTGATTGGTGACGACTTCAGTGGATTGGCTGAACAGCTGTCAGCAATTGGTATCAAATCATGGGTGAGTCTTGCGCCGCTCAACCTTGACGAGGCGTATCAGCAGATTATTGATCTCGGAAAAGTTGTCGGCCATGCTGATGAGGCGCAAAGTCTGACGCAAGAAATGCAAGACGAGATTTCAGGAATCGTTTCTGGAGTTGAAGTCCCAGCAACGCCCGCGAGTTACTACCATGAACTAGATGACATGTATTACACCGTGACGGGCAATACGTTTATCGGTTCAATCTACGAACTCTTTGGTATGCGGAACATCGCCGATGCAACTGAAGGTGATACTGACTATCCACAACTGTCAGCAGAGTTCATTGTGAGCCAGGACCCGAATGTCATTTTCTTGGCTGACGTGAATTTGGGTGTCACCGCTGAAACGGTCGCTG
>JBIIMF010000121.1:0-3620 GCA_044338135.1 Ilumatobacteraceae bacterium
CTCAGCCACCCAGTTACCTCGACGAACTTCGTGATGATTACCTTCAATTGAAATCTCTTGGACAAAAAGTCACCTGGCTCGATCGAGAACAAATGCAAAAACAAGTGAACTCCCCCACCTACTCTGGAGGCTTATGGGTTCATGATCGTGCCGCAATTGTTGACCCAGCACGTTTGTGTTGGGGACTCAAAGCAGCCGCCGAATACCTTGGTGTTCGAATTTACGAAGACAGCAAAGCAACTTCGATTGAACGCGATGGTGTGGGCGTGTTGGTGACAACTCCGCTCGGTCGCGTGCGTGCCGGCAAAGTCGCGCTAGCGACGAATGCGTTTAAGCCATTATTGAAACGCATCAACAATTACATCGTGCCCGTGTATGACTACTGCATGGTGACCGAACCACTCACACCTTCTCAACTAGCCAGTATTGGCTGGACCAACCGTCAGGGTCTTTCTGATATCCCGAATCAGTTCCATTACTACCGACTCACTGAAGACAACCGCATTTTGTGGGGCGGTTATGACGCGATCTATTTCTTTGGCGGCAAGGTGTCATCTGAACTTGAGAGTCGACCCGAAAGTTGGGCCAGGCTCAGCACGCATTTCTTCAAGACCTTCCCGCAGCTTGAAGATGTGAAGTTCTCGCACATGTGGGGTGGCGCGATCGACACCTGTTCGCGCTACTGCGTGTTCTGGGGACAGGCCATGAATGGTCGCGTTGCATACGCAGTTGGTTACACCGGACTTGGCGTTGCGTCTTCACGTTTCGGTGCCGAGGTCATGCTCGATCTCATTGACGGTCGTCGATCAAAAGCCACCGAAACCGATTTTGTGCGCAGCAAGCCTTTGCCTTTCCCACCAGAACCTTTCAAGTTCATGGGTATACAAGCAACTCGTTGGAGTTTGAATCACGAAGATAAAACGGGCAAACGAAATCTGTGGCTGCGTTCGCTCGACCGCCTGGGACTGGGCTTCGACAGCTAGATAACGAAGTGAATAGAGGCGTTCGATACCTCTGAGAACGCAGTGATTAGAGGCGTTCGATACCTCTGAGAACGCAGTGATTAGAGGCGTTCAATAATGGTGACGTTGGCTTGTCCGCCGCCTTCACACATTGTCTGCAAACCGAATCGTCCACCAGTGCGCTCGAGTTCATTCAAGAGAGTCGTCATCAAGCGTGCACCAGTTGCGCCAAGTGGGTGACCGAGTGCAATGGCGCCACCATTCACGTTTACTTTTGCGTGGTCGGCTCCGAGTTCGCGCATCCATGCCATGACCACAGGCGCAAACGCTTCGTTGATTTCAACCAAGTCGATGTCATCAATCGTCATGCCAGCTTTTTGCAATGCGCGCTTGGTCGCAGCAATCGGCGCCGACAACATCATGATCGGATCATCAGCCAAAACACTCATGTGATGAATGCGTGCACGGGGCTTGAGACCATGAGTCTTTACAGCCAGATCGTTCGCGATCAAGATTGCTGCCGAACCATCAGAGATCTGACTTGCACAAGCTGCCGTCAAACGTCCGCCAGGTGTCAATGTTTGCAGCGAGCGAATCTTTTCCCAGTTGGGCTCGCGCGGGCCTTCATCGTGCTGCACGCCATTGAGAGGTGAGATTTCAGCTTCAAAGCGACCCTCGGCGCGAGCCTTAATGGCACGCACATGAGACTCAACTGCGAACGCTTCCATTTCGTCGCGTGAGAGGTTCCACTTTTCAACCATCATTTCTGCGCCGACGAACTGGCTGACTTCTCCATTGCCGTAACGCGTGGTCCAACCCGGCGATCCAGTGAAAGGGTCGTCAAAGCCAAGAGCTTGACCGGCGGTCATGGCTGATGAGATCGGGATCATGCTCATGTTCTGCACGCCACCAGCGACGACGAGATCCATGGTGCCGCTCATCACTGCCTGAGCCGCGAAATGCACCGATTGCTGAGCCGAACCACACTGTCGGTCAATGGTGACGCCTGGGACGTGCTCTGGAAGGCCAGCGGCGAGCCAGCAGGTACGAGCGATACAGCCAGACTGCGGACCAACCGAGTCAACGTTGCCAAAGATGACGTCGTCAACAGCGTTGGGGTCAACGCCGGTGCGCTCGATGAGGGATTTGATGCTGTGAGCACCGATATCGGCGGGGTGGACCTGGGAAAGTCCGCCACCACGGCGACCAACGGGGGTACGGACAGCGTCAATGATGTAGGCGTTCGGAGTACTCATACCCCCACCCTACTTCCCCTCCCCCAAGCGGCAATAAATCGCCACTTTGGAGTTTGGTTGCCGCCTAGCGGCAGGCATATTCCAAAGTGGGAGAATTAGATACCGACGATGACGGACGAACCGTGGCCAAATAGGCCTTGGTTCGCGGTGATGCCTAACTTCGCATTGTCAATCTGACGACCTTCCGCCTGACCGCGCAACTGCCACACCAACTCACACACCTGGGCAATGGCCTGAGCCGGAATCGCTTCACCAAAACACGACAAGCCACCGCTCGGGTTCACCGGAATGCGTCCACCAATTGTGGTCGCACCCGATCGCAGCAAGCCTTCGGCTTCGCCAGGAGCACACAAGCCAAGGTGTTCATACCAATCAAGTTCGAGCGCCGTTGACAAGTCATACACCTCGGCCATCGACAGATCCTCTGGACCCACACCGGCTTCTTCGTACGCGTCCCAACAAATGGAATCTTTAAAGCCACGTGCTGGAGGCATGACCACGGCCGACGAGTCGGTTGCAAAGTCGGGCATCTCGAGAAGTGTCTGCGGATACGTCGGCGTACTTGTGCTGACCGCCTTGATGCGAGGCACACCTTTCAATGATCCGAGATGCTTTTCGGCAAAAGCTCGACTCGTCACAATCATCGCTGCGGCGCCATCGGATGTCGCACAAATATCGAGCAAGCGCAACGGGTCGCTCACCACAGGACTATTCAACACATCTTCGACCGCATTCTCTTTTCGGAAACGCGCATACGGATTGTTGAGACCGTGTATCGAGTTCTTCACTTTGACTTGAGCAAAGTCTTCAGATGTCGCGCCATATAGATCCATCCGACGGCGAGCAAATAAAGCGAAGTAAGCCGGGTTGGTCGCACCTAAAAGATGGAAACGCAACCAGTCGGGGTCGTTTTTCCGATCGCCACCACCGACTGGAGCGAAAAATCCCTTCGGTGTCGTGTCAGCGCCAATCACCATTGCCACATCGCAAAAGCCCGCAAGAATCGAGGCCCGTGCCGTCTGAAGAGACATCGCACCACTCGCACACGCCGCATAACTTGATGAAACGCGAGCACCAGTCCAACCCATTTTCTGAGCAAATGTTGCACCTGCAATAAAGCCGGGATATCCGTTGCGGATGGTGTCGGCACCGGCAACGTATTGAACGTCTTTCCATTCGATACCCGCATCTTTCAATGCTGCACGTGCTGCAACCATTCCGTATTCGGTGAAGTCACGACCCCACTTGCCCCACGGATGCATTCCGACGCCCAGTACAACTAAGTCACGATCGCTCATTTTGCACCTCCGACAACTTCATCTTGAACAGCCGGCGCCCACACATAAACCATGTAGTCCACTCCGTCCTCGCGATACAACACATCGGTTTCAAGTTGCATCCG
>JBIIMF010000122.1:0-3597 GCA_044338135.1 Ilumatobacteraceae bacterium
CGACTATTCATTGCTAAGAGCAAGTGCTCAACAGATAGATAGTCGTCTTTGAAATCTTTTTGATACTTCTCAGCGTTTTCAAACACATTGCTGAGTTCACGATTCATCCTTGGTTCGTCGCCGCCGTAAGCCTTCGGCAACTTGGCAACTTTCTCATCAGCTGCATTACGCACCATGAGCGGGGCCTGGCCCAACTTGGCAAGCACTGCTGGCACGATGGTGTCGTCTTGTCGCACGATGGCGACCATCAGGTGGTCAGGGGTAAGTTCTGGGTTTGATAAGGCTTTTGCCTGATCAACGGCAGCCGCAACAGCTTCCTGAGTTTTCAATGTCCAATTTTTTGGGTTCAAAGCCATGTCTTTTTCCTCATCACTTCTCTTGAGCTGTCACCATCTGTAACCAATGAACTGCAGGTGCAGTCAGATTGGTGGTCTGTTTGTAGTCACGCACATCGTCAGGCAAGTTGCCGAGTGCTTCGGCAAGTCGCGAGGCATCTTCGGGCCGCCCAACTAAATGCGAAAGGGGTCGCACATACGAACGAATTGTGAACAACACACAATTTGTCTGTGAGAAACGTCGAATTGTTTCGCGTTCAACGCGCAGGAACAATCGATCGCCAGTCGTGGGATCACCAAGTGTCGGCAACGCTGGCGACTTGGCTGCAGTGCCATCAACAGCTTGATACAGCTCATCTGTATCAAGAACTCCCCAGCCGGTGCGCCAAAAAGATTTTTGCGGGGAAAGACGTTCAAAGAATGAATCAATCGGATCTTCTAACTGTTCGTTCAGCCGATCTACCGGAGCGTGCACTTCACTCATTGTGAGACCCAGTTTTGAATTGAGATCCCAGCGATTTGGAAAGCACACACTTCCTCCAGCAAATACCAAACGCCCATGACGTTCAACTAGCAGGGCAAAATCTTCTTGCACAAGACGAGCACAGGTCACTAGTGGGTGTTCTGCCCACTTGCCGTCGCTATGTGGTTCGACTGCAAATCTCTCATGGCGGTGATGATTGACAATGTCTCGACCTTCACGACTAAACCAATCGGGTCGATTCGTAATGAGATGAGTGACGAGACTTTCTAAAACTTCTGCCGCTTCATCTTCGGTATCAGGTTGAAATGCATTCGCTGTCGTGAAGTTCTTGGCAAAAACAGACTTCTTGGCGTCCATTTCGTGGTCATAGTCGTCGCCGATTTCAATCCAGTTCTTCAGATCAAGGGGTCGAAGCGCGAGTCTCCAGCGGAAGGCGCCGGCAAGATACGGCTGGTAGTCGGTTTGTGTACTCATGAGTTCACCTCAATCAATCTCGTCGTAACACTGCATCAACATGACCAAAGACAGTGACGGCCTGGCGTAAGGGCACAATGTTGGCCTGCGATGGCGGGGTGCTTGGTCGAACTTGCACCGCATGAATCGCCTGCGCAGCCAAAAGTCGAAGTTGATCGACTTCATTGCGCAACCTAACTACTTCAGCCTCAAGATGCATCACGCGGCGAATGCCTTCAACATTCATACCTTCGGCGGTCAGTTCAGCAATACGTTGTAATCGCGCAATATCTAATTCGCTGTAGCGGCGATTGCCGCCTTGTGTTCGCGCGGGCTGCAATAGGCCACGGCGTTCGTAAATTCGCAATGTTTGCGGATGCATACCGGCGCGTTCGGCCGCAACTGAGATGACATAGATGGCATGTTCATTCGCTTGCTGACTCATGAATGCCTCACTAACTGTTGTTCGTGTTATCTCTTGGATTGATCTTGGAGATTGATGCCAAATTCTCAATCGCCTGTCGTTCGTTTTCGGTCAACGATGTGGGGACAACAACGTTGACTGTCACGATGAGATCACCGTGGTGTTTCGTCGTTTCAACACCTCGACCCTTCACCCGATGACGACTTCCACTTTGGGTTCCGGCCTTGATTCGTAAGGTCACGTTGTCGCCGCTCAATGTCGGTACTTCGATGTTGGCACCAAGCGCAGCTTCGGCAAAGGTGACTGGCACGTTCACTGTGAGGTTGTCACCATCACGACCAAAGGTTGCACTCTTACCAACTCGACAAATGATGAAGAGATCACCATTAGGTCCGCCGTTACGTCCTGGTGTTCCTTTTCCAGTCAGACGAATACGTGATCCGTCAGATACACCCGCAGGAACACGCACCTTGACTTCGCGATTTCGTTTTTCAATTCCGGTTCCACGACAAACACCACATGGAGTTTCAATCGTGCTTCCCGCACCGCCGCATCCAGCACACGGACTCGCAAATGAGAAGAAGCCTTGATTATCGTCAACTTGTCCACGACCACCACACTGCGAACAGGTCTTGCGATTTGTGCCAGGGCGTGCACCTGAACCACTGCAGGTTTCGCACCGTGCATCACTCGTGAGATAGACACTCGTCGTTACACCAAGAATTGCGTCATTGAAATCGAGCGTGAGATTCGCTTCAAGATCGGAGCCACGTCGTGGACCGACACCACTGCTGGCGCCACCTCGCGAACGACCACCTGAAAACATGCGGAACATGTCTTCAAATGATCCTGATTCACCGCCGGTGGTGAATCGCATGTTGCCCATGCCTCCACCGCCCATCGGGCCGAGTCGACGTACCTCGTCATATTCACGACGTTTCGTCTCATCACTTAAGACGTCGTAAGCGGTTGAGATTTCTTTAAATCGTTCTTCAGCAGCATCATCACCGGGTTTGGCATCAGGATGATTTTCACGCGCCAATTTGCGATAGGCCTTGGTGATTTCTTTTGCTTCAGCAGATTGAGCCACGCCCAGCACTGCGTAATAATCCTTTTCGTACCATTCGCGTTGTGCTGCCATGACTCACCTCCTCAGTTCTGTAATTAGCCGCGAACCTTGACCATGGCTGGGCGGAGAACTCGACCCTTCCAGGTGTATCCAGTTCGGAGAACATCAGAAACGACGGGGTTGCCACTGCCGTCTCCTTCACCTTCTTCGTGAATCACTGCATCAGCTTTGGCTGGATCAAACGTTTGTCCGCTGAGATCAAGTGCTTCAAGCCCCTGCTTCTTCAACTCTGTGAGCAACAGATTGAACAGCGGTTCAATTTCGGCCGGGTGAGCGATAAATGCTGCTTCGCAAGCATCAAGCACTGGCAACAATGATTCAGCAATTCGACCAGTTGCCCGATCAATGTCATCAGCAGTTTGCGTTGCAACACGCTTGCGATAATTCTCGAAATCGGCTTGTAGTCGTTGCGCTATCTCACGGAACGAATCTCGTTCCGTGAGTAGCGCCTCGACGTCATGCTCAATTGCAGCTTCGGCTTCTTCAACCGCCACTGCATCTTCGATTTCGGTTGTTGGTTCAGCAACAACGTCATCTGGTTCGTTTGTCATGGCAAATCTCAGGCGTCGCCGTCGACGATTTCGGCGTCAACAATTTCGTCATCGTTCGTGCCACCAGCAGCCTGGCCTGAAGCTGATGTGCCAGCAGCATTCGAATCACGAGCTGCTGTCTCGTACAACTTCTGACTAAATGCTTGGCTTGCCGACATTAAGGCTTCTGTTGCTGCCTTGATTGATGCATTGTCGTTGCCTTCTAAAGCAATCTTCAATGC
>JBIIMF010000123.1:0-3579 GCA_044338135.1 Ilumatobacteraceae bacterium
CATGCTTTACGCCCCGAATCTGCCAGCGAGGCCAACATCGTTCGTTCGGCCGCCCAATCGGTTGGTGCCGATTTTCAGGCGCTGACCGTCTCGGTCGGACAAGGTTCCAATCTTGAAGCTCGAGCCCGTCAGGCTCGCTATCAGGCCCTTCCTGGCGATGTTTTCACTGGTCATACGGCCGACGATCAGGCCGAGACCGTACTGTTGAACATTTTGCGCGGCGCTGGTTTAGATGGTCTCGCCGGAATCCGCCCGACTGGAGGCCCGAGCCAACTCGTGAGTCATCCTTTGTTGGCAATTCGGCGGACCGAAACCGAGGCTGTCTGCCAACTCTTGGGATGGACCCCCGTCTCGGACCCTTCGAACAACGACCATTCGTTGCTGAGAAACCGCATTCGCCACCAGATTTTGCCTGTGCTCAACGAAGCAGCCCATCGCGACCTCACCCCGATTTTGAGTCGTCAGGCCGCACTCATGGCCGATGATTCGACCCTTTTAGACGAATTGGCATCGAGCATTGACCCGACCGATGCCAAAGCGCTGACCGCCGCGCCCATTGCCCTGGCTCGGCGGGCGATACGGCGCTGGCTATCGACGACCCATCCACCCGATGCCGCTTCGGTTGAACGGGTCCTTGCCGTCGCTCGCGGCGAGGTCATTGCGTGTGAATTACCCGGCGGAATCAGAATTAGTCGAACAAATCAGCGGATCTCGATCACCCCCGCCCCTGCTCAGGACTAGTGTGACGGCGTGCCGCCTAAGTTACGTGGAAAGTGGGCTCTGGGAATTACCCCCAGAAACTTCACTTGGATTCTCAAAGACCGATTAGCCGTATGTGAACGCCCCGGGGGCTATGGCGATAACCATCGCCGAGTCCGGCGCCAAGAAGAGATCATCTGGATCAGGGAAAACCATTTCGGTTGCCTGATCAGCATCATTCCGGCCCCGCACAACCTGCACAACTACGACGAACTCAACGTCAACTACCAGCATCGGCCCTACAACAACGAGAACAACGAAAAGATCGACGAATGGGCTCGTGGACTTTTTAAAGAACTCAAGAAGTTGCTCACCAGCAACGTGAAGGTCATCGTCCACGGCGAAGAAGTCGGTGACATCATCATGGGTGCCATGGCTGCGTTTGTGCGCTGGCAAGGAATGATCGAAGATCCGATTGAGGCAATTGCCATCGGCGAGAAGCTCGCGGGTCACCAACTTGATCCGTCAGCTCGCGAACTCATTTTGCGCGCTCACCTCTTGCGCTAAATCGCCTCGCGACGTACCTCATCAAGATATGGGGCGACATTGCAATTGAAAAACGTGTGGGGCAATGAAGGCTCGTACCGCACGGTGGGTCATCGTTGGAAATCACGGCACAACAATGCCAAGAACGAACAACGTCACCTACGCTCTGCTTCGTGAGTGACATCGTTGTCGTCGGTGCCGGCCTGAGTGGATTAACTTCAGCCCGGTCACTACAGGAAAAAGGACACAATGTTGTCGTACTTGACAAGGGTCGTGGACTTGGTGGACGCATGGCTACTCGTCGCATCACCGCACCCAACGGATCAGTAGCGCTCCTTGATCATGGTGCTCAGTTCTTTACAGTTCGCGAACCAGCATTTCAACAACTTGTTGACCAATGGATTGCTGAAGGAATTGTGCGCGAATGGTGTCGAGGTTTTGTTTCTGATGATGGGCATCCGCGCTACGTCGTCAATAACGGTATGACAGCGCTCACGAAACACCTTGCACAGGGTCTCGATGTCCGCACATCCACTTTGGTTTTCGCCATCAAGCCATGTGACACCGATCCCGCCAAGTGGACGGTTGTCATCGATGACAATTCACGCATTGACTGTGATGCTGTTGTCATGACCTGCCCATTGCCGCAGTCATATTCGCTCACGGTGACAACTGGTATTGAACTTCCGCAAGATTTGTTACTCACCGATTACGACCGAACTCTTGGTCTGCTCGCTGTACTCGATCGTCCATCAGCGATACCTGCGCCAGGTGGAATGCAAAATCCCGATGATGTGTTTTCGTGGATCGGCGACAACCAAGCAAAAGGAATATCGAGTATTCCGGCGATCACCTTTCATGCCAATCCAACATGGAGTTCGGCCCATTGGGACGATTCACTTGAAGACGGGTTAGCACAACTCACCAAAGCAGCACAGAAATACTTAGGTGATGCGCAGATCGTTGCAAGCGAATACAAGAAGTGGCGCTTTGCGACACCACGCAAGGTGTGGCCCGAACCATTCTTTGCTTCAGGCACTTTGGTATTTGCCGGCGATGCATTCGCAGGGCCAAAAGTAGAAGGCGCAGTTCTCTCTGGTAACGCAGCATCTCAATATCTTGGCGATCTGGTCGGAACTAACTGAGGTTTTCTACCACTTCACCAGACCAGATCGCTCAAGGTTTTGCCGACAAGACTTTGTGCAATCACCAGTTGACTCGAACCTTGATCTAATTCATTCGGAATCTCGACAACATGAGGAACTCCGAGCACTCGACATCCAGCAGCTAGCGCTGACCGAACGCCCGTTGGCGAATCTTCAATCGCAACACAATCACGCGCATCAACGCCTAAGCGTTCAGCTGCTAGAAGATACGGATCGGGATGCGGTTTACCCCGAGTGACTTCATCACCAGTCACCGAAACTCGAAAGCTGCCCACCGGCAAACACTCAACGACCTGATCGGCAAAACGTTTCCATGACATCGTCACTAATGCCGTTGGAATGCCGGCGTTGTTCACCGCAGCCAATAGTTCGCGAGCGCCTGGACGCCACGGAATCTCAACTCGCAGTTGCGCGACAACTCGATCCAGCAACATTTCTACAATTTCAGCGGGCTCACGATCAACGCCACCGTGTTTGCGCATGTAAGCACCTGAATCCAAAAGATCAGAGCCAACCAATGCACGCGCATGTTCTTCTGACCATGTACCTCCATGCATTTCAACTATCTCAAATTCGGCGGCAAACCAATATGGTTCGGTGTCGACAATGGTTCCATCCATGTCCCATAAAACTGCGGCCGGCTGATTCATGCTCAAGGACTTCAGGACAACTGTTGAATTCGTGAACTGATTGAATAATGCGACTTCAACATGTCATCAAGTGCCGGATGCGTGAGTTGTCCATTGCGCACGACTGCTCGACCATTGACAACGGTGTGTTTGGCCGATGCAGGACCACAGCGCAACCACGCTTCGACCGGATCGGCAATCGCGCCCGCAAAAGAAGGTCCAGTCAACGACCACACCGCGACATCTCCCACCGCACCAACGCTGATCTCTCCGATTTCGCCTTCGCGACCCAAGCAACCAGCCCCACCGCGTGTTGCGATCTCAAGAGACGTGCGCGCGGTTCCAGCACTCGCACCATCGCGTAATTTCGCGAGCAACATCGCTTGACGTGCTTCGAGCCACATTGATGCTGAATCAGCCGAAGATGAACCATCAACACCCAGCCCAACTTTTACACCCGCGGCCCGAAGGTCGACGACTGGTGAAATACCCGAAGCCAAAATCATGTTGCTACTTGGGCAGTGTGCAACGCCGATGCC
>JBIIMF010000124.1:0-3564 GCA_044338135.1 Ilumatobacteraceae bacterium
ACTCATCAATGGTCGGCGAGAACTAGCGGGCATTAGGGGCCTCCCTTAAGGCAGCAAGACCAGGCAAGTCGCCAAGTTCGAGTAATTCAAGTGACGCTCCGCCACCTGTTGATACGTGATCAACCTGGTCGTCGAAACCAAACTGCGCAAGCGCTGCTGCAGAGTCTCCACCGCCAACAACTGTGAAAGCCTTCGTGTCGGCCATCGCTTGGGCCACGGTTCGGGTTCCACCAGCGAAACGTTCGTCCTCAAACATTCCCATTGGTCCGTTCCAAAAAACTGTACGAGAATCCATGATGATGTCTGAAAATGCCGCAGCAGATCCTGGTCCGATATCAAAGCCTTTTGCTCCAGGCGGCAAACGACGACCATAAGTCGCGTACTTCCCATCGGCATCTAACCCAATGATGTCCTCAGGCAAATGAATAGGTTTGCCTAGCGACAAAAGCCGTTTGCATGTATCAACTTGATCAGGTTCGAAAAGTGAGTCGCCAATTGAATAACCCTGCGCTGCCAGAAACGTGAAGCACATCGCGCCGCCAATGATGAGCGAATCAACCACATTCAGCAAAGCCTCAACAACGCCCAACTTGTCGGAAATCTTCGAGCCGCCGAGAACCGCCACAAAAGGATGCTTGGGATTGTTTCGCAAAGTCGAGAGAACTTCAACCTCTTTTTGCAGCAGGCGTCCCATTGCGGAGGGCAAAGTTTTGGAAGGACCGACGATTGACGCATGCGCTCGGTGTGCCGCACCGAATGCGTCGTCAACATACATATCAATGCCGTTAATGAGGGACGCCACGAAAGCTGCGTCGTTCCCTTCTTCGCCTGCATTGAAACGTAGGTTCTCTAAAAGTTCAACGCCGGGAGCAAGTTCGGCCAAACGTGCCGCGACCGGGAGCATTGAATACTTGTCTTCAACCTTGCCTTTGGGTCGGCCCAAGTGGCTTGCACAAACAACTTTGGCTCCCCTTTCGGTCAGCCAATTAATTGTCGGCAATGCCGCTCTGATGCGAAAATCGTCAGTAATTGTTCGACTGCCCGAAGCACTCGTCTCCATCGGGACGTTGAAGTCGGTACGAACAAGAACGCGTTTGCCTGAAACGTCTCCAAGATCCTCAAGTGTGGGAATACTTTTGCTCATATTGAATTTAGCGGCGAGCCTTCTTGGGAACTTTTGAGCCAGCGAACAATGTCATCTGGACGAGGCGATTGCTGTAGCCCCATTCGTTGTCGTACCACGACAAAACTTTGACCATTTTGCCCAGACTCATCGTGAGCCCCGCATCAAAAATGCTGCTATGCGGATCGCCAACAATGTCGCTCGAGACGATCGGATCTTCCGTGTAACGAAGAACACCCTTCAAGGGCCCAGATGCAGCAGCCTTCTTGAAGGCCGCGTTGATCTCTTCAACTGTTGCTGCCTTCTTTAAGTTGGCAGTGAAGTCAACGATTGATCCGGTCGGAACCGGGACACGCAACGATGTTCCGTCAAGCTTGCCCTTCATGCTCTCGAGCACCAGACTCGTAGCACGAGCAGCACCGGTGTTTGTCGGAACAATATTGATTGCTGCACCACGCGCACGACGAAGGTCACTGTGCGGACCGTCAACCAGCGACTGGTCACCGGTGTAGGCGTGAACTGTTTGCATGAGGCCCTGCTCAACGCCGAAAGCATCGTCCAAAACTTTGACAATGGGAACGAAACAGTTCGTGGTGCACGATGCGTTCGAGATGACCTTCTGCGTTTTGAAATCGAAATCTTTGTGGTTCACACCGTAAACAAATGTGGCGTCTGCACCATCGCAAGGAGCCGACACAATGACCAAAGGAGCGCCACCTTCAAGGTGGGCGGCAGCTGCATCACGCTTAGTAAAGAAACCAGTACTCTCGATGACGACGTCAACTCCCAGTTCTCCCCATGGAAGATTCTTTGGATCGCGCTCGCTGAGTACCTTGATTTCAACACCATCAACACTGATGCCATTTTTCGATACTTTGATGTCGTTGGGAAGCTGACGCATCACCGAGTCGTACTTCAAAAGATGAGCCATCGTTTTAACCGATCCCAGGTCGTTGACAGCAACGATCTCAATATCGGCTCCTTGAGCCTGAACAGCTCGGAAGAAGTTACGACCGATACGGCCAAATCCATTAATACCAACTCGCACAGTCATGGCGATCCTTTCGTTAAACGACATCTATTAATACCAAGTGTCCAAGAGACGTCTAAAACCTAGTCTGCGAGGCGACCGAGATAAGGATTTCTCAGCCTTTCAAGACGCGAGACATGACAAAAGACCCTTGGGGAAAGCCTTCAACGAGACATATCAACGAGAAATATCTCGGTGTGAAACCCGAACGGGCTGGCCAGCCAGGCGTAGACGAGAACCAATCTCTTCGGCGACTGCCACAGATCGGTGGTGTCCGCCCGTGCAGCCAATGGCGATCGTCAGGTAGCTCTTTCCCTCTGCGGCGTAATGCGGAAGTACCGATTCAAGAAGAGCGACGAGCCCGTTGACGAAAATTGAGCATTCTTGACGCTCTAAGACAAAATCACGCACTTGAATATCGAGTCCTGTCAGCGCACGCAACTCTTCCTCCCAATGGGGGTTAGGAAGAAACCGAACATCCATCACGATGTCAGCATCAAGCGGCAAACCGTGTTTGAAACCAAAAGACTCGACCGACACTTGAAGACGCTCAAGAGCCGAAACTTCAAAGGCCCCAACCAACTTTGTCTTGAGTTGGTGAACATTGAGCTCGGTCGTGTCGATGACTAGGTCGCAGTCGCCCTTCATAGGTTCGAGTAGATGCCGCTCGCGTTGAATCGCCTCTAACAACCCGTTGGTTTCTGAATCAAGCGGATGGCGACGACGTGACGATTCGTATCGTTTGACTAGTTCGGCATCGGTGGCATCGAGATACACCACCCGCACCTGGTGTCCCTGAGCACGCATTGCAGCAACCTTCGGCATCAGTTCCAAGTGTTGGCGACCTGCGACTAAAGCCAGACGATCAATTTCTGATCCTGGAACACTGGCTAACTCAACAATCGTGTCCACCAACGAAGTAGGAAGGTTGTCCACGACATACCAACCAAGATCTTCAAGAACAGCAGCAGTCGCAGAACGACCTGCCCCCGAAAGACCTGTAATCACCAAAATGTCGGCCACGACTACAAACTACCCATCACTTGGTCACGCTCAGAGATCATTGCCGAGATGATCTGTAGATCAAAATTCAAATCTTGGTTCGGTCGAAGACTTCTAATCACATGTCGAGCCCCCGCTTCAAAGTATTGGACCAGGTCATTTTTAAGGTCTTTAGGAGTCAGCAACACGCTGAGTTCCAAATCATGTTGCGTCAATTTGCCCGCTTTCAATGCAAATTCAGGCGCGGGACCAAACCCGTTCCAGCCGTCTGCGTACTTCACTGCCAACGGAATGGTGACCCGTTCGCCCGAACCACCGACCCAAATTGATATGTCGGTACCTAACTGAGCGTTCAAACGACCGACTTCACTGCACAGAGCTTGCAATCTCCGATCAAACAATCTCATCC
>JBIIMF010000125.1:0-3527 GCA_044338135.1 Ilumatobacteraceae bacterium
AGTGCTCTGTGGAATTGGCTAGCTGCCGGAGTCGACACCAAGCCAGCTGGTTCTTTGGTCGATCACCACTGCGATTCATACGTCGACGTTGATGGCGCCGTGGTGTTTGATCACACGGTTGTTGTGCCAGAGACATTGGCAGACCTGCCGCGCATTGGAGCTTCCTTTGAACTTCCCGCAGGCTTTGATGAATTGAGTTGGTACGGACGTGGACCACTAGAAAACATGCCCGATCGAAACTCGGGTGCTTTGCTGGGTATTTGGACTGACGAACCCGACGAGTTGCCATACATCGTTCCACAAGAATTTGGATTACGAACCGACTGTCGGTGGATGGAAATCATCCGCAGCCGAGATGGTGTGCGGTTGCGCATTGAAGCACTTAATCCTGTGGGTCTACACATGTCGGCTGTTCATCATCGTGATGACGATCTTTTTAAAGCTCCAGATGTCACTGAGTTGATCTGGCGAGAAGCATTGACAGTTCATATTGATGTCGCGCATCGTGGAGTAGGAACTGCAAGTTGTGGGCCTGACATTGATCCACGGCATTCAATCGCCGCTGGTACTTATCGCTTTGCCTATCGGCTTCGATTACTCGGCTCGGCGGACGCGTAACTTGCGATCTTGAGCGGTGAGGCACTCACCGGTTTCAAGATCAAATTTCCATCCATGCAAAGTGCACACCAGTTCTGTGCCAGAGCATTCACCAAAGACCGAAAGATCGGCTTTGCGGTGAGGGCAATATCGCTCAACGATGTAGTTACCAATAGTGATTTCATCACTTGGCTCAACGGGCGCGAACTTCTTCACTGCCTCGGCCTCGGTTCGTTGCATACGTTCAACGCTGAGTGATTTGAAGAAGTTGTAGATGTATTCGTTATACGAACCCGAACGCCAGGCCGAGAAACGGCATGACAAGAACAACTTGTCGCTCCAGTCAACAGCATTTTGTGCAACAACTGTTTCAACTAAGCGACGGTCAATCTCAAATCGGAAACCGTAAGGCTCGCCGTTGAAGACGCGCACTTCGCCACTCGGGAAATCAATGAGGATGTCTAGGTCGCCAGCTCGTAACAAACATGCTGCACCTACTCCTTGACGAAGCGCAGGCGCCATTGCTAGTAATGGCTCCCACCAGGCCTTCAGTGTGTTCACCAAATCGTTGGTTGGAGGAGCCCAGTTGGCTTTCATGTTGTCGAGCCAGCCGAGGTAGTCAGATTGGTATTCGCGAAGGTAAGTCAACTTGTCACTGAAGATTCTTTGGACATCTGACGTTGGTATCGGGTGTTGTACGTCGAGTGCATCACCAACAGTGATAGAAGTTCCAGGAATATTCATGATGCCATGACGCGACACCGCGTGAAGCCGCGACAAGAACTGAGTCTGATCAGGGAAGATTGAAAGTTCATCACCGTTGATGACATTGAACTGAAAGAGATCAGGGTCTAGGAAGCAAGGGGGACCAGCTGATGGAACTACCGCGCGTGCGTCAAGTGCCTCGACATAGCGCATCGCTCGCGCGAATTGACTTTCAACTTTGAGGTCAATGAGTTCACGCATGCGTTCAGGAGATTCTTGGTAGACCATGGGGTACCAGATTGCGCCAGAGAACTGTAACCAATGCAAGTCAATTGGTCCGTGAGAACGAAGAGCATTCAGGTCGCTGGTACGACAATCGTTTTGATTAACCAGTCGATGAACGCCATCGCTGACGACCATTGCCGAATCGCCGGCTGGACCATCGGTGATTGACGTCTCAACGTGAATTGCAACAGTGAGGCCATCGCCCAATTCATGCTCGACTCCGTTGACGGTGTGAATGAATTCGTTGAAACCAAGTTTGCGAAGCCGACGTTCGAGTTCGGGAGTTGGGAAGCCCGGTAACAAAATCGGTGTTGCGCGATCAATGTTGTTTGATAACCAGTCTTCGTCAAGATGGTCGCCGTGAAGGTGCGAGATATACAGATATGAAGGCTTGCGTAGCGCGTCATAAAATTCTGCGGGCAATTGATCGTTACGGGGAAAGACAAACCATGACCCGAAGAATGCTGGGTTGAACCACGGATCACACAAGATTGATCCTTGTCGAGTCTCAATAAAGATGCCGGCGTGTCCAACGGACGTAGCGCGCATCAGAGAAGTTGTCACAGAACCAAACTAGTCAAAAGTTTTGGGACTTGGTCGTACGACCAATAGTCCTTTGGTCACTTGGTGGGGGGATCTTTATACATCACGCCGGCACGTGAGACATTCTCGGTCCACTTCGAACCATCCCAATAGCGGAACTCGTAGCGACCTGCGGGGTCTTTGTACCAGTCGGCAGGAACGCTTGGTACGACCGATGGTGTTGGCGTCGAAGTCGAGCTTGACGCTGGAGTTGGTGAGATGAATGAGCCGGGGTTTGATGGCGAATTAGTCGTTGCTGCCCAACCAACGGGGTCAGACACTGGAGTTGGTTGAACCGGGGCGGCGCCTGTTGCTGTGACGCTGACAGGACGTGACAAGTACGCCACGATTTCGCCAGTCGAAACAATACTGACAACTTGCCAACCCTGCGCCGACATTGAAGTGAGCTGGGTCGCAAGGTCGGCAGAGGCGTTTGCGGAAACTTTGAGTGATGTGAACTCGAGCATGTTGCCGAGTGTAGTGCTGGTTTTTCAGTCTTGGGTAGCGGTGCCTTCAACGGCGACCAGTCCACGGGCTTGGGCCTGTGACGACTCGCCATCAAACACCAAAGAACCATCTCGTAACGCAATTGTGCGAGCTGTGCGTGAGACAAAGCTCAGTTCATGGGTGGCAACGACTAGTGCAGCACCGTCAGCGGACGCTTGATCAAAAAGCTCCAGGAGTGCTTCTTTGCCGTCGGCATCGAGCCCAACAAAGGGTTCGTCAACGAGCATCAATTCGAATGGTCGAATAAATGCAATCGCAATAGCGGCCTTTTGTTTGAGACCACGACTAAAGCGGGTCGGCAGATCATCGGCACGATCGTAGATACCAAGTTGTCCCAATAGATCGGCGGCCTTTTGTTCCCACGTACCCATGTTGTGCAAACGGGCGGTGTACTCGAGGTGTTCCCAAACCGAGAGGTCGTCGTAAAAGGTCGGAGTGTCAGCGAGATAACTCAGTTTGCTGCGTGCGTCCATAGAACCTGGTGCTTGTCCAAAGACTGTGATCGAACCAGATGCTGGCTCGAGCAATCCAGTTGCCATGCGCAAGAAGGTTGTCTTGCCCGAACCGTTATGGCCGATCAATGCGACCTTTTCGTGTTCTTCGATGCGTAACGACAACGGGTACAAGGCTGGTCCGTCGCCATAATCCTTAGCGACGCTGTTGGCAATGAGTGCTGCAGGCAGGACCGGTTCGGCCTTGCGACCTGATGACGAATTTTCGTCCCCTTGTGCACTGGGTGGTTTGGGGTGGCGGCTCATGAGTTTCCTCCGGTACGAGTTTTCTGTCCGCGACTTTCGGCAGCGGCGTTATTCAAAGACTTTTTGATGTCATCACGGAACCGAATCCATCCA
>JBIIMF010000039.1:0-12107 GCA_044338135.1 Ilumatobacteraceae bacterium
CGTAATTCGCGTGGCGTGTAACAACCAGTCCACAGGTCCACCTGTTGAGTCTCCCCTGCGCTATTGCGAATCTCCGTGACTTCATGAGACACTCCACTCAAGGCATCAAAAGTGGCATCTACATGGTATTTCACTGCGAAATATCCGTTAAACGCTGACAACGCGAGCTGACCACCAGACCTCAAGCAATCGGCCAGACCCTTCACAACGGTTTCGTCATCGCCCTGTGCCGTCATGAGACCAAAGGCTCCCTGGCACAGGCAAATGACGGCATCAAAGTTACGCAGGTGGGTCGCCTCACTCAGCAAACGAGCGTCTAGCCGCTCAAAAGTTGATCCGGCCACCGCATCTTCGTTGGCGATCTCGATGAACTCATGGCTGATGTCGATCCCGTGAACAACCACTCCGCGACGGGCGAGTTCGTGGGCATGACGACCTGGACCACACCCGACATCAAGCACCCGCTGTCCCGGCCGCAAGTTCAGATGACTCATCAGGAAGTCAACCTCTTGAACAGTCCCCTTCGTAAATGAGTACCTCAAATACGCCCGACCCATATGACTCGCCATGGGTTCAAACCAATGATCAGTCATCAAGGTCCACCGAAAAGTCCATCAGGAATTACGACTTGGCCTCGGCCCAGGTTGCTCCCCATGCCGAATTGACAGCGAGAGGAACATCAAGTGCGGTCGCATTCTGCATGATCTCGAGCACCAACTTCTCCACTTGGTCTTTTTCAACGTGGGGTACTTCAACAATCACTTCGTCGTGAACTTGAAGCACCAAACGGCTGGCGATATTCGCTTCAGTTAACGCTGCATCAATCCGGATCAGAGCAATCTTGAAAATGTCGGCAGCTAAACCTTGAATTGCGGCGTTCATCGCTTGGCGTTCACCAGCCTGCCTGATTCGGAAATTTGCATTTTCGAGTTCAGGAATTCGTCGACGTCGTCCGAAAAGAGTTTCGGTGTAGCCCCTTGTTTTAGCTTCTGCCACAGTGCGATCCATGTACGCCTGAACATTTGGGAATGCAGCAAAGTAAGCATCCAAAATTCCAGCTGCTTCATCAGTTCTGATTCCGAGACGTTGACCGAGGCCAAATGCTTCCATCCCGTACGCAAGACCGTAGGAGACCATTTTGGCTTTAGAACGTTGTTCATAAGTGACATCACTCTGCAGAACCCCGAATACCCGAGCTGCAGTGGCGCTATGAACGTCTTGGTCACTCGTGAAAGCTTCAATCAAACCGGGATCGTTGGCCAAGTGGGCGATACAACGCAGTTCAATCTGGTTGTAGTCGGCCACCATCAATTCGCAACCAGGTGACGCTACGAAAGCCGTACGAAAGACTCGGCCTTCTTCAGTTCGAGTCGGAATGTTATGCAAGTTCGGTTGATCGCTGGATAGTCGCCCCGTACGAGCGACTGTTTGGTTAAACGTGGCATGAATACGTCCGTCGGCTGCGACTTCGGCGAGCAATCCCTCGCCGTAAGTTCCGCGAAGTTTTTCAATTTCGCGATAGCGCATTAATGGGTCAATGAATTCGGGCCATTCATCGCGCAACTTTTCCAAAGTTGCCGCATCTGTTGAGTAACCAGTTTTTGTTTTCTTAGGAGGGTTGAGTCCTCGTTCTTCAAAGAGAATCTTGCCCAACTGCGCCGTCGAATTTGGATTAAACGGATATCCCGCAAGAGTTTGAATCTGATCAGAAAGTTCACGAGCTTCAGCGGTGAGACGTGCGGCAATTGATTTCAATTGATCGCGATCAACAGCGATACCCAAGAATTCCATTCGGGCCAGAACCCGAACAAGTGGATTCTCCATGTCGTCGTACAAAACTCGCATGCCTTGAGCGTCGAGAGCCTTAAGTAACTCTTCGCTCACATGGTGAGTAGCAAGCACGTCACGGCCCGCGCGTTGAGCGTCATCAACGCCAGTTGCATCTAAATCCAGTTGACCAGAACTAGCAGCATCATCATCGGGATAACGGACCCCTGAATACTTAATCACCAAATCAGCAAGCGAGTATTTCGTCTGGGCCGGATCAATGAGGTAAGCGGCAATCGCTGTGTCGAGAACTAGGCCCTGAAGATCAATGCCCAAGAGCAACAAACTGCGCATGATCGGCTTGGCATCGTGGGCACGAAAGGCGCATGGTTGTAGAGCTGTTTGAACGGCGGAGTCGTGCAACAACGCTGCTGGTACCCACATTGTTGACGACTGTTCAACGTCATCAGAAATGCCAAGTCCGACTAAGTCGGATCGCCCAGGCTCTCCAGACCACTGAGCGGCGATATTGAAAAGTCGATCCGTCATTAACAGGGCGACAACTTCATCAGCAGTACGTGCGGTTGTCACTTCAGCATGAAGTACCTGAGTCTCAACAACTTCTGTCACAGCTACAAACGTGTCGATTGCGGCACTGTGGCCCAAGAGCTGTAAGACATCGCGAAATCGATTGTGCATTGATTTGAATTCGAGAAAATCAAAGAGTCGCGCGACTTCAGGCGCATTAGGCGTTACCGCAAGATTGGTGAGATCAACTTCAATGGGCGCGTCATGACGAAGAGTCATTAGGCCTTCGTTCTTGCGCGCTAACTGCTCATTATCTATCAGAGAAGCCTTCAATTTAGGAGTCTGTTCGTGGGCGTGAGCGAAGATTCCGTCAAGTCCGCCATATGTTGCGATGAGCTTCGCTGCTGTTTTTTCACCGACTCCAGGAACACCCGGCAGGTTGTCGCTTGGATCACCCCGAAGTGCCGCGTAAGCAACGTATTGCTTTGGGGTTACTCCAGTCCTCTCAAAGATTCCTGCCTCGTCGTAGAGCGCATAGTCAGATACTCCACGCTTGTTATACAAAACGCGTACGTCTGGGTCACGCACAAGTTGATAGCTATCGCGATCTCCAGTGACGATGATGACCTTGTAACCGACAGCAACTGCCTGATCGGCCACGGTGGCAATCACGTCATCGGCTTCAAAGCCTGACAGTTCACAAATCGAGACGCCCATCGCAGTGAGCAGTTCTTTCACGATTCCCATCTGCTGGCGCAAGATGTCTGGGCTGGCTTCACGCTGGGCTTTGTAAGTCGGCTCGGTGATATGACGAAATGTTGGTTCGGGCCGGTCAAAAGCAACAATGATTCCGCTCGGACGATGGTCCTTCAACAGTGTCAGCAACATTGACGTCATGCCATAAACGGCATTCGTCACCAGCCCGCTCGCCGTCACCATGTCGGTGGGTATGCCGTAGAAAGCTCGATACGTCAGCGAGTTGCCGTCAAGAACGAGCACTGTCTTGTCAGCGTCACTCAAGGCTGTAGGTCTCCCGACAAAATTTTCTCCGCGACATCTCTCATTCGCGAACGATCCTTCATGGCGGTGCGTTGAATGAACGAAAAAGCCTCTTGCTCTTTCATATTGAATTCATCAATCAAGCGACCTTTGGCCTTATCAATAATTTTGCGAGCTTCTAGCTGCTCTCCGAGAACTTCCATTTGACCAGTCAGTGCTTGCAACTCGCGAAACCGGCCAATGGCGACTTCGATCGCAGGAATCAAATCACTCTTTTGGAATGGCTTGACAAGGTAAGCCAAAGCTCCGGCGTCGCGGGCTTGCTCAATAATCTCTCGCTGGCTGAAAGCTGTCAGTACGAGAACACCACAAATCTTTTCATCGCCAACCATGCGGGCGACTTCGAGCCCGTCCATACCAGGCATCTTCACATCGAGGATGGCAAGATCGGGTTTCAATTCTCTGATGAGTTCGAGAGCTACATCACCCCGACCGGCTTCACCGATGACTTCGTAGCCTTCTTCTTCGAGGGTTTCACGAAGGTCAAGACGAATAATGGCTTCGTCTTCAGCAATCACCACTCGAATACTCATGCTTGCATTTAAGCACTTTCTGACACCCGGTACCTCAATGGATCAAGTGTCACTCACGACAGGTTCATCTTGTCCAAAAGCTCATCTTGTTTGGCTTCAAGTTCAAGAATTGAACTATGGACCTGCGTCCTGTGACGCCGCATCGCTTCGGCGTGCAACCGAGCCTCTCGGTACTCAACCCCGGCACCCGAAGTCTCTGACACAAGCGATCGCAATTCTTTGTCCTCTGCATCGTCATTCAGATGCTCCAACTGCTCATCGACGACTGCAAGTTCTGCGCGGAGACGACGTAAGCGAACCCCTGTTTCACGAAGACGGCGCTCAATCATTCGATGACCCACGTTGGAAGCCTACCCAAAGCCAAAAAATCTTCTGAAAAACAAACTGGTGGCGCTAACGGCCACATCGTGCCCGCTAACGCCACCAAGAATGTCGTGCCCCGGGTGGGATTTGAACCCACACCGTACGGAGTTTGAGACCGCTGCCTCTGCCGTTGGGCTACCGGGGCGACCCAAATATGTTAGCCCCGATCACCGAAAAGGACTCACTTTGGTTGGCTAGTCCTCTGGTCGTTACTCGGCGGTAGCCCGTTTTGGGTCTCACCAGCGTCTAACTTCTAATCGTGTTGGCATTTACTTTTCCCGGTCAGGGATCTCAACGTCCCGGCATGGGGCGCCCTTGGACCGAGCACGAATCGTGGGAACTCGTCGAAGAAGCATCTGATGTTTCGGGCCGAGATGTCGGACGTCTGTTGCTCGACGCCGATGCCGATGAGTTGAAAGACACACGCAACGCGCAACTCACGACCTTCGTCTCGAGTTTGATGGTTCTCGACGCGGTTGAACGTCTCGGTGTTGAACCAAGTTTTTGCGCGGGCCACAGCCTTGGCGAGTACACCGCCCTGACAGCAACCGGAGCTCTCGGTTTCGATGACGGTGTCCGACTTGTTGTTGAGCGTGCTGAAGCAATGCATGAAGCGGGACAAAATAATCCCGGGACCATGTCGGCGATTTTGGGACTCGATGACGAACTCGTAGAAGTTGCGTGCCGCCGAGCCGACAGCGATGTTTGGGTGGCCAACTTCAATGCTCCGGGCCAAATTGTGATCGCTGGTTCAGCCGAAGGTGTCGCCAAGGCCGTTGTCATCGCTAAAGAACTCGGAGCGAAGAAAGCAATGGCCCTACCAGTCTCGGGCGCGTTTCATACTCCATTCATGATTCCAGCACGCGATCGCTTGCGTGAAGCAATCGCTTCGGCGAATCCTCGAGACACTGAAGTTCCCGTGATTAGCAATGTTGACGCAATTGCTCACGACCATGGAAATGAATGGGCCAGTCTTTTGTCGGCTCAATTATCAAGTCCAGTTCGTTGGAAACAGTGCCTGTTAACACTGAACGATCTTGGCGTCACTGGTTTTGCCGAACTCGGTCCAGGCGGAGTTTTAACCGGGATGGCCAAGCGAACCTTAGAAGGTTCTCGCACTATCTCGGTTTCCACTCCCGACGAACTCGACAAGTTCATCGAATGGGTGAACAACGCAGCACCTACGGGTATTCAACAGCACGAAGGAGAACACCTCTTTGCAATCGAACGACTCGTCGTCAGTAGTGCTTCAGGAGTCTTTACTCCTCTCACATCTTTTCAACCAGGAGATCGAATCGCCATCGGCCAGACCTTGGGAATGATCGGCGAAACTCCGGTGGTGTCTGTTTTTGAAGGAATCCTGCAATCATTCATCGCAGTCGATGGTGAACGAGTCACCCTTCGCCAACCAATTGCTTGGCTGAGGACGATTTAAAGTGCCTGCTACTCCTCTTGGAATCCGTGGCGCGGTGATCACCGGTTGGGCCAGTGCTTTACCACCGAAGATCGTTACCAATGATGATCTCAGCAAGACTCTCGAAACTTCCGATGAGTGGATTCGTGAACGTAGTGGTATCGGCGAACGCCACATCGGTGGAACTACCGCTGAACTGAGTATTCAGTCGGCATCTGCAGCGATGAAGATGGCCGGAGTTGATCCATTAGCGATTGACGCATTGGTCCTCTCGACAACGACCCCCGATCGCTGCGTGCCCGCTACTTCATCGACAGTGCAACATGCTTTAGGTCTGAAATGCGGTGCTTTCGATGTCAATGCTGCTTGCAGCGGATTCGTCTACGCGCTCACCGTCGCCCATGGTCTTATCGCAATGGGTGCAGAGAAAGTTTTGGTGATCGGAACCGACACATTGTCGCGAATCACCGATTGGACTGACCGCAATACTGCGGTGTTGTTCGCCGACGGATCTGGTGCAGTGGTACTTGAAGCAGTGGATGGTCCTGGGCAGATGCTGTCTTGGGATATTGACGCCGATGGTTCGGCAGAAGACGCGTTGTACGCCGAACTAGGTGGCTTTATCAAGATGGAAGGTAAAGAAGTTTTCCGTCGCGCTGTGCGCATCATGGTAGATAGTGCGCAAAAATCACTCGCTGCAGCCGGTCTCACGTCAGCAGATATTGACGTTGTTATTCCTCATCAAGCCAACATTCGTATCATCCAAGCCGCTTGTGACCGACTTGATATCCCCATCGAAAAGGCCGCCACGGTCCTCCACTTCACCGGCAATACATCATCGGCATCGATTCCGTTGGCTCTCGTTCATGCTGCTGATACCGGGATGCTGAAAAAAGGCGACACAGTTTTACTCGTTGGCTTCGGAGCAGGAATGACTGCTGCGAGCGCAATCATTAAATGGGAAGGACGATGATGTCTGAAGCAACTGGGCGTGTTGTTCTGATCACTGGTGGCTCACGAGGAATTGGTTTAGCTACGGCACAACGGTTTGCGGCATTGGGCGACCGTGTGGCGGTTACTTATAACTCGAGTCCCCCTCCAGAAGGATTCTTCGCTGTCAAGTGCGATGTCACAAGTAGTGCCGATGTTGACGACGCATTTAAAGCTGTTGAACAACATTACGGACCAGTCGAAATACTCGTGTCAAACGCTGGGATGACTAAGGACATGCTGTTGCTTCGTATGTCCGAAGATGATTTCACCGAAGTCATTGACGCAAATCTCACTGCGGCGTATCGAGTTGCAAAACGTGCAGCGCAAGGGATGTTGAAAGCCCGCAAGGGTCGCATCATCTTCGTCAGCAGTGTTGTCGGATTATTAGGATCGGCAGGACAGGCGAATTATTCGGCTTCAAAATCAGGACTTGTTGGTCTTGCCCGATCAATCGCTCGGGAACTAGGGAGTCGTTCAATCACCGCAAATGTTGTCGCCCCTGGTCCTGTCGCCACCGACATGTTGGCCTCGTTATCAGACGATCGACGAGAAGCGTTGACTACTGCAGTGCCTTTGGGTCGCCTCGCCAGCCCCGACGAAATTGCCGGAACGATCACATTTTTGGCGTCAGCCGATGCAGCGTTCATTACAGGAGCGATCATCCCAGTCGATGGTGGATTGGGCATGGGTCACTAAGCCCCGAAAATCCCCATTTTGAACGTCCCAGCGTTTACAGTAAGAACCGTTGCCAGCAATTGGCCGTCATAGGAGAACCACAATGAATGAAGAACTTTTCGCCCGTTTCCGTAAGTGCGCAGTTGATGTTTTGAGCGTTGACGCCGACAAGGTCACCCTTGAGGCCTCTTTCGGCGACGACCTTGACGCTGACAGTCTTGATCTCGTAGAACTCGTCATGGCACTTGAAGAAGAGTTCAACGTTGAAGTCCCCGAAGATGAAATCGAAGGCGTCAAGACCGTTGGACAGGCTTACAACCTGATTGTTGGAAAGCTCTCCTGATGATTGGACGCCGAGTTGCCATCACCGGACTCGGCGTTGTCGCCCCGTGTGGCATTGGTCAAGAAAGTTTTTGGTCGGGGCTGCTCGGTCCCGGAATCACTAGCGGCAAATGGGTAACGATTCCTGAATGGGATCCATTGCCCTGGTTCGACGGCAATGCCAAAGAAGCGCGTCGAGCCGATCGTGTTGAACAGTTCGCGATTGCTGCCGCGGCCGAAGCGATGGCCCAAGCTGGTGATATTGGTGTTGATCCGACGCGATTCGGAGTCATCATTGGCACCGGTATCGGCGGCCTCGGCACTCTCGAAGAACAGATTCAGATCCGCCTCGAGAAAGGTGAACGTCGAGTTTCGCCTTTCTTAGTTCCGATGATGATGGCCAATGCTTCGGGTGCCGCAATATCTATGAAGTACGGACTGCAGGGTCCGAATGAAACTGTCTGCACTGCTTGCGCGGCTTCAACCCATGCTTTGGGTTACGCAGCACGACTCATCGCGATGGGTCGTTGTGATGCGATCGTGAGTGGTGGCTCAGAAGCTGCTGCTACCCCATCTTCGTTGGCCGGATTCAACAACATGACTGCACTGTCATCGACTGGACAGAGTCGACCATTCGATCGTGAACGTGACGGATTCGTGATGGGCGAAGGTGCAGGAATATTTGTGCTTGAGGCTTGGGACCACGCGGTTAATCGAGGGGCGACGATCTTGGGAGAAATCCTCGGTTCCGCGAGCAACGCCGATGCTCACCACATCACTGCCCCGTCTCCGGGTGGAAAGGGCGCAATCAATTGCATGCGTCTCGCCCTTGACGAAGCTGGTCTGAATCATGACGCCATCGCCTATATCAATGCCCACGGCACGTCGACTCCTCTCAATGATGCGGCTGAAGCCGCAGCGATGTCGACGGTCTTTCCAAATCGACCGCCCGTCACAAGTATCAAAGGCGTCACCGGCCACGCACTAGGTGCCGCAGGCGCTCTCGAAGCAGCATCTGTTCTGTTGTCGTTCCAGCACAAGTTGATTCCGGCTACCGCCGGCACGGTCAATCTTGACGACGATGTCACGATTGATCTCGTAATGGGGTCAGCTCGTCAATGGAAGCCCGGACCAACAATTTCGAATAACTTCGGTTTCGGTGGTCATAACGGTTCAATCATTCTGGCTCCGGCCTGAAAAACGCTTCCCGAAGTGTGACGCGTTCATGCGTCGACGAGCACGAACATCAAGTCACACTCACAAGCGGTTTCACCGTTGAGTAATGCTTTGCCCGATCCCTTACCAGCTCGTGCCGACATTCGTCCGAGCTGCACAACGAGTTCCAAAGTGTCACCAGGTTGCACTTGGCGCCTAAATCTGGCTCCGTCAAGGCCGCCGAAAAGTGGAATCTTTCCAACATGCGTTCCACCAACCAAAACAGCGATCGCGCCCATTTGCGCAATCGCTTCACACATCAACACCCCCGGCAAAGTTGGTCGCCCAGGAAAGTGACCTGAAAAGAACCACTCATCTCCTTTGAGATGCCAGACCCCTGAAGCCGAAACACCTGGCTCGACGGCGGTGATTTCATCAACAAACAGAAAAGGCGCTCGATGGGGCAAAACATCGCTGGGCTGTGGGAACAAACTCATCTCGTCACATTAGAAGCCAACCTGAGTTGAGTGGGTGATCCGAAATAACCATTGAGTGGTGAAGAAATCACTCTGAGTGGGATTAATCAAGAATAGTCCGAATGACCTATCGGAAAAACTCACGCACCGTGATTTGATGATTTCTGTTCCTCAACAGAAAGGTTGATCATGTCCGGTCGCCCGATCCGCCGTCCTTGCTGATTACAGCATTAAAACTCTTTCAAATGCCTCGTCGACGCGGGGCCTGAGCGAATCCCAGTCCCCGACCTCGCGCGTGAGCGTGATAATGGTCGGGGATGTTTCGCATATTGTCATCGATGTACGGCTCGTAGTCAAACATTGACGTTGCGACACTCAACAGGCGTTGATGCAATCTCGCCTTCACCTCGTCATCGGGTGATGGATCGTGCAATTTCCACACGATCATCGGAACGCAGCACGCCTCACATTCAGCGACCCAACATTCTTCATCTTCGTAGTACCACTCTGTGAAACGTGCAGCTTCACACAATTCGCATTTCTGTATTGGATCCATTGTCACCATTGTGACACGCCGTCTCCACATCTGCGAGAACGACTGAAGGCGGACCCGGAGGCCCGCCTTCAGCAACAAGCAACTATGTAGAGCTACAACTCAGAGAGCTGAAGGATCCACGTCTGGCGGCAAGATCACTGCATCGATGACGTGAATGACGCCATTGCTTGCGATGATGTCAGTTGCCGTAACAGTTGCACCATTGACCTTCACACCCATGTCGGTGGTGATGGTGATGTTCTGACCTTCAACTGTCGGCACATCGCCTGCAGTGACATCAGCGGCCAAGACTGTTCCAGAAACTACGTGGTAGGTCAAGATCTTCACGAGAAGATCCTTGTTCTCTGGCAACAAGAGCTTGTCGACGAGACCGGCTGGCAATGCTGCGAAGGCTTCGTTGGTCGGTGCGAACACGGTGAAGGGACCTTCACCCTGAAGGGTCTCAACAAGACCTGCCGCTGCGACTGCATCGACGAGCGTTGAAAAGTCTTCGTTGCCGCTGGCGATTGCAACAATGTCGGTTGCTCCTTCGGTCGGCTCTTCTGTGGGTGCTTCGGTTGAGGTGACGTCTGAGGTGGGTGCTACTGAGGTCATAGGTGCATCGGATGAGGCGACGTCTGAGTCGTCTCCTCCACATGAAACCAACAAACCTACGAGGGCTAGAGGGGCTAATAACTTGAACATATTTCTCCTTGTTGTAATGGGTACACGAATTATGGTCTAAAACTTTTGGCGAAACAGTCATTTCACACTAATTTGACCGAATTTTGACAGAAGTCACACAGGGGCGGAATCAATCGCTGCTCGTACTTCGGCCACGTAGGCGCCGACTGCATCCGGCCCGCCCTCCATGAGGCGACGAACAACTGAAGCACCTTGCACGATCCCATCAGCAACCTTGCAGGCTTCGACGGCTTGAGCACTATTTGATACTCCGACACCAATGATGACCGGCACATCAGTGACCTTCTTCAAGCGCTTCGCTAACTGGCTTGCTGTTGACGCAAGTTCGGTTCGCTCCCCCGTGACTCCGAGTAGCCCGACTGAGTACACAAAGCCCCGCGCCCGAGCGCACACTCTCGGCAACCGCTCATCAGGGGCAGTCGGTGCTGCCAACATGATTGTCGCTAAACCAACTGCATCTGCAGCAGCACACCACGGGCCAGACTCTTCAAGTGGCAAATCAGGAATGATTGCTCCAATAATTCCTGCTTGAATCAATTGCGAGGCGAAACGTTCATGGCCAGCGTGATGCACCGTGTTGTAGTAACACATCACGACGAGTGGAACTTCTACATCAAGGGAACGGACGCCTTCTAAAATTGAAACTGGCGTCGCTCCATCGTTGAGTGCGCGCTGTGAGGCTTCTTGGATGATCGGACCGTCCATCACCGGATCAGAAAACGGCAAACCGATCTCTATGACGTCAGCTCCGTTGGCAGCAGCCGCGCGAATCGCGTCAGTCCAACCTTTCAGACCACCTGTCACATAAGGGACCAAAAGCTTTCGACCAGCATCTCGCTTGGCGCGCAGCACTTGTTCAAAAGGCAATAAGTCCGGCGAAGTCATCCGAGGATCTCCATCATTTGACCTACATCTTTGTCGCCGCGACCTGAGAGATTCATCAACACAGTCTTTCCTTGCATTTTGGGGGCCTCTCGAGTGATCCATGCCAATGCATGAGCACACTCCAAGGCCGGGATGATTCCCTCGGTCTTGGCCATCAATTGAAAGGCCTCGATGACTTCAGCGTCAGTCACGGTTGGGTACTCAGCACGCCCGATTGACGCTAGGTATGAGTGTTCTGGTCCAACGCCTGGATAATCGAGTCCAGCAGAAATTGAGTGAGCCTCTTGAACCTGCCCATACTCGTCTTGCATGAGATAACTGCGCATGCCATGTACGACACCAGGCTGACCACGACCGACCGCGGCTCCCCCGGCTGGTTCGACACCAATCAAACGCGCATCTGTATCAACAAAACCTGAGAAGATTCCGATTGCATTCGATCCACCGCCAACACATGCCACAACAAAATCAGGATCGCTGCCATATCGCTCAAGACACTGTTCACGAGCCTCAGTTCCAATCACTCGGTGGAACTCTCGAACCATCCATGGATACGGATGAGGGCCCATGACTGAACCGAGGCAGTAATGCGTTGATTCAACCGAAGCAACCCAATCTCGCATCGCTTCATTGACAGCATCTTTCAAAGTGCGACTTCCGCTGTGAACAGCTTCGACTTCAGCGCCAAGAAGCTTCAT
>JBIIMF010000126.1:0-3467 GCA_044338135.1 Ilumatobacteraceae bacterium
ACCCACTTCGTTGAATGCTTCATCGCAGCGAAGTCGGGGTGCTTCAAGATTGCCAAGTCGGCCGGAATCGTGGTGTGAACACCTTCGACAACCATCTCTTCAAGTGCACGAATGGTGCGGGCAATTGCCGTGGGGCGATCTTTGCCCCACACGATGAGCTTGCCGACCAAGTTGTCGTAGTACTGGCTGATCTCGTCGCCACTTTCGTAGCCCGAGTCGAAGCGCACACCAAAACCATCGGAAGGAACAAGCTTGGTGATCTTGCCTGGTGACGGCAAGAACTTTCCGCCAGCGGGGTTTTCGGCGTTGATACGAATTTCAATTCCGTGACCATTACGGCGAGCAGTGACTTCTTCTTGCGTCATGGGCAACTTCTCGCCACCCGCAACGCGCAACTGCCATTCAACGAGATCGATGCCCGTGATGACCTCTGAAACGGGGTGTTCAACTTGCAAACGAGTGTTCATTTCCAAGAAGAAGAATTCGCCATCTTGGTAAATGAATTCAACGGTTCCGGCATTGAAGTAACCCACGGCGCGAGCAGCAAGAACGGCAGCTTCACCCATTGCCTCTTCGACGCCTTCGCCCATTGCAATGGCAGGAGCTTCTTCAACGAGCTTTTGGTGACGACGCTGTGCTGAACAATCGCGTGTTGAAACCCAGACGTAGTTGCCGTGCTGATCGCCGACCAACTGCACTTCAACGTGGCGCGGCCAGGTGAGGTACTTCTCAACATAAATTTCATCGCGACCAAAGAAAGCTTTTGCTTCGCGCTGTGCGCTGTCCATTGCTTCTTGCACTGTTTCGGCGTTTTGCACAACTTTCATGCCGCGACCGCCGCCACCAAAGGCAGCCTTGATGGCAATGGGATAACCAAAGTCGGCGCCGAAAGTCTTGATTTCATCAGCAGTTGTGACGAATTCGGTGGTGCCTGGAACGATGGGGCAACCGCCGCGCAACGCAGCCTTGCGACTCGAAACCTTGTCGCCCATTTCGCGAATTGCATCGCCTGGGGGCCCGATGAATGCCACGCCCATATTGGTGATGGCGTCAGCAAAATCGGCGTTCTCACTAAAGAATCCGTAACCGGGGTGAACTCCGTCGGCGCCGCTCTTACGAATGGCATCAAGAATTGCCTCGGTGTTGAGGTAACTCTCGGCAGCGGTTTGACCACCAAGGGCGTAGGCCTCGTCGGCAAGACGCACATGAAGTGCGTTGCGATCGAGTTCGGAATACACCGCCACGGTGGCGATTCCCATCTCTCGAGCGGCTCGGATCACGCGGACTGCGATCTCTCCACGGTTGGCGATCAGGATCTTCGTAAGGGGTTTAGTCGACACAAGTGACAATGTTGGTCTGATGGACACCCCTTTCGCCACCTCAAACGACGAGAACTTGCCGGGCGAGGCGATTTTTGGCGAAAAAATCGGAATATTCCCCGAATCTTGGCAAGTTCGCTGGCTCGCGACGACCGGAAGCACCAATGACGACCTCTTGGCGGCTGGTCGGGCTGGAGCCCCAGATCGGGTCGCTTTGGTCACCGATTACCAGTCGGCGGGACGGGGACGCTTAGATCGCACGTGGGTGGCCCCAGACGGCGCCAACTTATTGGTGAGCCTGTTGTTGCGCGACGTGCCGCGTTTTCCGCACGCCTTAACTCATGCCGTGGCGCTTGCTGCGGCAGCGGCCAGCGAAACAATCGTTGCTGCAGTCGGAGGCAAGGTCAAAGTCGATGTGAAGTGGCCCAATGATTTATTAGTTGATGGGCGAAAGTTGGCGGGCATCTTGTCGGTTGCCGGACCAATCAAACAAGTAACGATTGATGCCGATTCGTATGCGATCCCTGAATTCGTCGTGGTGGGGTTGGGGCTCAATGTCGGTTGGGCCCCCGAGGGTGCAGCGTGCTTGCAAGAATTTGCAACTGCAGAAGTTGAGCGAGATGCAGTATTGAAAGCACTTTTGGTTGCTTTGGATCGTTTGCTTGATTTAACGCCGGTGCAATTGCACGAGCGATATCGCACCAAATTGTCAACATTGCGACGGTCGGTGCGCGTTGAATTGCCGTCAGGTGAATTTGTGGAAGGTAGGGCTTTAGACGTTGAGGTCGATGGTCGACTCGTTGTGCTTGATTCATGCGGAGTGACTCAACGCCTTGATATCGGCGACATCATTCACCTGCGTTAAAGCCTTCTATTGGGCGCGAAAGTACGTCATATGTGGCACTTCTCGCGCCCAAGCGAAGGGGATGGCAAGACTGAGGGGCGTTGGGCGAATAGTTTCTAAGACATGTCTTCGCCGCGTCAATCTGCTCGACGGCGCCGAAAGATACTTCCGCAGATCAACACCTTGACGATTGGCGCGGTTTTTGTGGCGCTGACGGCAATTGGCCTTGTCGTAGCCACAAAGCAGCAAGAAGCCAATGTCAATCGGGCTGATGCGCTTGGCGGCGTGATGGCCGACAAATCGGGATCGTTTGCCAATTACTTGTTAGTCGGAAGTGACACCCGCGAAACTGCCGATCCCAACAGCCCCGACTATGGCGGCATCGGAAGCACTAATGAAGCTGGCGGGCGGCGTTCAGACACCGTGATGATTTTGCACGTCGATAATGAACTTGGGACGACGTCGATGATGTCGTTGCCTCGTGACCTATGGGTTGACATTCCGGGGTATGGCAAAGATCGATTGAATTCGGCGTACTCGTATGGCCCCGAAGTTTTGGTGAACACGATTCAGGGAAGTCTGGGAATTCCGCTGAATCACTACATCGAAGTTGACTTCACATCTTTCAAGAACATCGTGAGTGCGCTGGGTGGTGTTGATGTTTGTTTTGAATATCCAACGCGTGACATCAACACTGGTCTGAATGTTCCCGTCCCCGGCTGTTTCACACTTGACCAATATCAATCGTTGGCATACGCGCGAAGTCGTTACTACGAAGTCTTTCGTGATGGAGCGTGGGATGTTGACGGTCGCGCCGACCTCGGTCGTATCGAACGGCAGCAGATTTTTCTGCAAGCCGCGATTTCAAAGGCCATTCAGCAAACAACAGCGAACCCGATGCGCACGAGTGAACTCATTAACGCGGCAGTGAATTCGTTGACCGTTGACCCGGGCCTGAACCTGCTTGAGACCGCCGACTACCTCAGGCCGCTTGCAACTGGTGGTGTCAAGCGGTATCCGTTATCAGTAGTGCCCGAGATGATTAATGAAAAAGATGTGTTGGTTCTTGGCGCTGAAGCTGGTGCCGTTTTGGCATATTTCGCGGGCACAGCAGGGCCTCCGCCAGTCGGTTGATTCGATAGACCACTTGACCGCCGATTTCAGATGGCAGAATAGGAACACGGTCATTCCTGACCAGATGATCCCGCGAGGTTTGTAGACATGAAAGCCCTCATTTTGGCTGGTGGTGCTGGCACCCGATTGCGACCCATCACCCATACGAGTGCCAAGCAGTTGGTGCCTGT
>JBIIMF010000127.1:0-3465 GCA_044338135.1 Ilumatobacteraceae bacterium
CAGCAGTTGGTGATTGCTCGTGCAATCTCCGGCTTGCGAATTGAATAATTGCCACACGACGTAGCCTCTCAACTATGAAGATTGCAATAGTTGGTGGGGGAATTGGGGGGCTTACTGCCGCTCTTGCACTCTCACAGAGTTCTCATGAAGTAACTGTCTTTGAACGTTCGGCAGGAATCAGAGAAATTGGTGCTGGTGTACAAATCAGCCCAAATGCTTCTCGACTTTTACATTCGTTAGGTCTTGGCCGGGCATATTCAGAAATTGCGGTGCATCCGCAACGAGTTGTATTTCGCCGCTGGGAAGATGACTCCATTCTTCGCACGGCAGAGCTTGACGACAGTTTTGTGTCGCAACATCAACAGCCGTTGGCAAACGTTGCACGAAATGAACTAGTTGAAATACTTGGAAATGCGGTGGCGCAACAGTCAAATGTGACCCTGAAGTTCTCCACTCACGTTGTGGGGGTAGAACCAGGTGACTCATCATCGGCGGTTCGATTTTCCGATGGAACAAAACAATCCTTTGACATCGTCATTGGTGCTGATGGAATCCATTCCGTAGTTCGTCCATGTATTGGCGGCCTAGATAAGCCCCGGTTTAGTGGCTCTGCTGCGTATCGCGCATTGATCCCACGCGAGTTCGTGGAAGATCTACCAATTGATGTCACCAACCGCATGGGTCCAGACCGTCATGTGGTGAGCTACTTCATTGGACGTAATTGCAGTCATCTCAACCTGGTCTGTATCTCTCCTGAAGATTCGTGGGAAACCGAATCATGGACAGAGCAAGGAGCATTGGAAGATCTGTATGCACGATTTGAAGGTTGGTCGCCTGAACTTCTCGCACTGCTTGCCCGAGTCGAAGAACCAATTTTCCGCTGGGCGTTATACGATCGCGAACCACTTGAACAATGGGGAATTGGCACAACCACATTGCTCGGCGATGCTTGCCATCCCATGCTTCCTTTCATGGCACAGGGTTCGTGTCAAGCAATTGAAGATGCAGTGGTACTAGCACGTTGTCTTATTGATACGAACACGAGTGATGCAGCTCTTTCGCTTCGTCGATATGAAAATGCACGTCAGGGCCGCACTGCTCAAGTGCAAACGTCATCATTGATGAATCGTGACTTGTTCCACATGTTGGATGGACAAGAACAAAAAGATCGCGATATGTTTTTTTCGCTTGCGCCACCAGGAATGTCAATTCTTGATTGGGTCTTTGAATACGACGCACTTACTGTTGCCATTTAGGCCACCTCAGAGATTCAGCAGTTGGTGATTGCTCGCGCAATCTCTGGCCTTCGTATCGAGTAACGAATCGTTAGAACGTGACCGACAAGAGGTCGCGACCTACTAAGACATGCCCGGTGTAGCCGCCTGCTTTGACATCATCTGAAAAACCTTGTTCGTCGAGTTCATTTTGCGGTGGCGGCCCAAGATGGGTGAGCATCAAAGTGTTGACTTGTGCTCGCTGTGCCATTGCACCTAGTGCAATTGAGTCGGCGTGATAATCGAGAATTGAATTGAGGCGGGGAATATATTCGATGATAAACGCGAGCGGGGCGCGACGACATGCCTCATGAACGAGGACATTTGCGTGTCGACTGAAATCTTCTACTTCTTGGCACACGCGTGTGTCACCAGAAATCACTACCGAGCCGTCAGGCGTGGTGACTTTGTACGCAACTGCATCTGGCACTGGTTCATGGTGCACAGCGACAGATTCCACCACTACTGCGCGATCTGGAGAAGCCCACACCTCTACGGGGGTGAATGAAGCGGGAAATTCTTGAGCATCAAGCACTACTTCGCGTGATCCCATGTGCTCGCGTCGAAGGTGGATGTCTTCGTCGTATGGTTCGAGCATTCGTTTCACAAAACGTGCAGCTCCTCCAGACGGCGCAAAGATGGACAGAGGGGTAGCTACCTCATCAAATTGGGTCTCAATCCATCTTGATAAAACTAGTTCTGCTAATCCGAAAACGTGATCGCTGTGAATGTGAGTGATGAATACTGCATCTAGATCAGCAAGTCGAAGACCCGCTTCAATCAACCGATTACTCGTGGCGCGACCTGCATCAAATTGCACAACGACATCTTTATATTTCACGAACACGCCGGCTCCTGCGCGACCAGGTGTAATGGGTGGGCCGCCAGTGCCGGTGAGAGTAACTGTCGTTGCCATATGTAAGGCCCTTCAAAGGATTATGAGGTGCTATAGGAATCAATCTTCTTGAGGGGATCAGGTTATCCGATTCTCAATGTGTCGATCAGAGAGAGACATCATGACAAAACGGCTCAAGTTATTTGCTCTTCGATGAGGGCACCTCAGAGATTCAGCAGCTGGTCATTGCTCGCAAGAACTTGTTTCAACTCGGCAAGAGAAGCTCGGCGTTACTCACGAAGAATGCTTCAATTGCCGCATCGCCGAGCGGTGTGATGTCGGCGGCCATGCGACCAATTGGGTCAGTGCCACCTTCAGGGTGTGGAAAGTCTGTCGAAAAAGCGTAGATCTCTGACATCCCGTAGCGCTCAATTTGTCGAGCCGTGCGCTCCCAGAAAAATGGTGTCACGCGAATCTGGTCGACGAATACTTCGCGCGGAGTTCGCTGCAAACTTTCGCGAAGACGACGCGATAACGCAAGACGATCTTCGAGCAGATCGACAAACGGACCAACCCACATTGCGCCAAGTTCAATGACGCCAACTCGCAGACTCGGATGGCGGTCGAAAACGCCGCCGTAGATCATCGTTGCCAAATAGTTTTGTGCAGCGAGATGCATAGTGGCCAACGTGTGCGGGCCGATCGGTTCACCAGTCGAGAAGGTGCCAGGCCGCAACAAGTCGGCATCACCCCACGCGTTGCTGGCAAAGAAACCGTCTTGGCCTCCAATGTGCAAAGTGACCGGAAGTTCTGCTTCGGCGAGTAATGCCCATAGCGGGTCAAGTTCGGCCGCAGCGGGCGAGCGGCCGCCAGGTGCGATGCCGTCTTGGATGAAAACTGCTCGTGCGCCACCAGCCGCAACTCGCTCGGCTTCAGCGATTGCACCTTCGATCGTCGTCAAGTTGAGCAATGCAGTTGGGCGTAAGCGGCCGCGACCAGATTTTGTCCATTGCATGACCGTGTCGTTGTATTCGCGCAGCACGACACCAGCGTTCGGGTGATCAGACCACGCTGGCATCGCCAAAACCACCTGCGGAAAAATCAGTTGACGCTCGATGCCCATCACATCCATTGCCGCCAAACGGCCTTCGGGGCTAGACGCACCAGGTGCAGCGGTACCTTTGGTGGTCCACACCGACTCGGTTGTGAGGTCGGGTTCGTCGGTGGCATCGAACAACGGGATTCCAGCGAAGCGTTGGCCAAAGCGCGCAGTTGCGTCACCGAATACCTCACCCCAACGAGAAATCGGTACTTGCAAATGACTGTCGAGGTCGAGGATGCGCCCGTGAACGGCGG
>JBIIMF010000128.1:0-3456 GCA_044338135.1 Ilumatobacteraceae bacterium
TATCCTCTGATTAAGTGTTCGGAGATCGAGCAGCCTAAGGGGATTCAGCCGTGAGCCAAGATAGAGAATCAATTCGCTTTGACGGTCGTGTCGTCATCATTACCGGCGCTGGTCGAAACCTTGGGCGCGAATATGCCCTTGAGTTTGCTCGTCGTGGTGCACAGGTGGTGGTAAACGATCTGGGAGTCGGCATATCTGATACTGATGGCGACGCCGCCGCGCCGACCATTAATCCGGCGGACGACGTTGTCAATGAAATCATCGCCGCTGGCGGGCAAGCCGTGGCCAACTACGACTCAATCGCAACGCCCGAAGGTGGGCGAAGCATTGTTGATACTGCAATCAAGGCGTTCGGGCGCGTTGACGTCGTTGTGAACAATGCTGGCCAAGTTCGGATGGCGCCTTTTGAAGATTTTCCTGAAGAGAGTATCGATGCTCTTGTTAATACTCAGTTGCGCGGAACGCTCAATGTAAGTCGCCCTGCTTGGAAGTGGATGAAGAACAATGGTGGGGGACGATTCATCAATGTTTCTTCCGGTGCGGCGTTCGGTGGCGTTCCCAACGGCACGGTCTACGCGATGGCAAAAATGGGCGTGATCGGCCTAACACGCGGGATGGCTAGCGAGGGAGCGCCGTTCGGTATCTCAACAAACGTGGTGGTTCCTTATGCCAAGACACGGCCCGGTACGGCCTTTGGTCCGATTCCGTGGTCTCCCGAACTTGGCGAATGGCTGAGCCCAGGTCTCGTGGCTCCACTTGTCGTTTGGCTTGGGCACGATTCATGTGCACTCAACGGTGAGACGCTGAGCGTTGGTGCTGGATGGCAGGCAGCGATGTCTATCGCAATGACTGATGGCTATAGCGAACGCGAATTGACTCCTGAGTTGATTGCTCAAAACGAGGCAACAATGATGGTGTCAGAGACTTCGCCGGTGACGGCTTTTGGTTCTCGCGCGGTGAAGAACCTTTTGCGAGGTTTCCGAATTCCAGGAAAGAGCTGATTCACATGTCTCAGACCATCACTCAAATGAACGAACTGGGTTTTTATACCTTGCCCGGCGCACCCAAATCTCCGCGCGATCTCATTCATGAAGTCGAGTCAGCTGAAGAACTCGGCATCGGCGCTTGCTTTATCTCTGAACGATTCAATATCAAAGAGGCAGTAACACTGTCTGGTGCAGTTGGTGCTGTTTCTACAACAGTCGGTATCGCGACTGCCGCAACCAATCACAACACCCGACATCCATTAGTGACGGCTTCGTATGCCACCACGATGCACCGCCTCACTGAAGGACGTTTTTGTCTCGGCATCGGCCGAGGAATTGGACCTTTGTTTGCCGCCTACGGAATGTCCAAAATCACCACTGCACAAATGGAAGATTTCGCGAACGTGATGAAGCGACTCTTCAAGGGTGAGGTTATTTTCGGTCACGATGGTCCAATCGGCAAATATCCGATCCTCGCTCTTGATCCGACATTCGATGAGAACATTCCGCTTGGTATCACGGCTTTTGGTCACAACACTCTCAAATTGGCTGGTCGGGCTTTTGATTGCGTGATCTTGCATACGTTTTTCTCGGATGAAACAACTCAACGTTGCGTGAAGACGGTGAAAGATAGCGCTGAGCGTGCTGGGCGTGATCCCGACAAAGTTCGGGTGTGGTCGTGTTTTGCAACCATCGGCGATCACATTCCCGAAGATGTTCGACTGAAAAAGACAGTCGGGCGTCTTGCAACGTATCTTCAGGGCTATGGCGACTTAATGGTCACGACCAACAACTGGGATCCTCAAGTTTTACAACGATTCCGAGAAGATGAATTCATTAAGTCCTTCCGTGGCGCGCTTGATGGTGTTGCGACGACCGAACAACTTGAACATGTCTCAACCCTGATTCCGAGTGAGTGGCTAGAAAGTGCGGCTTCTGGTACGCCTGAACAGTGTGTCGCCAGCATTCGTCACCAGTTTGATTTAGGTGTCGATGGAGTCATCATGCATGGAGCGAGTCCGGAAGATTTAGCTCCGATAGTGCACGAATACCGAGCGACACGTCCAGTGGGTGTTTTCGATCATCTCGCCGCGAACCCAGGTGGCTGATATGGCTTTTGCCAAGAACGCCGAACTATCGATCTATTTTGAAACCTTTGGGAACATCGCAGATCCCACCTTGGTTCTGATCAATGGTTTGGGTAATCAGTGCATTGCTTATCGCAGCGATTTCTGTGAGTTGTTCGTTGAAGCTGGTTTTCATGTTGTGCGTTTCGATAATCGCGATGTCGGTCTTTCAAGCGACGGGCCAGAGGGTTACTCATTGAAAGATATGGCAAGTGACGCAGTCGCCGTACTTGATGATCTCGCCATTAAGAAGGCTCATGTTTTTGGTGTTTCGCTCGGGGGAATGATCGCTCAAACCTTCGCAATCGAGTTTCCGGATCGTTGCGCTTCACTCATCTCGGTCATGTCAACAACTGGCGACTCCGATGTGGGGCGCCCAACCGATGAAGCTCGCGAATTGTTGCTCACACCCGGATCTACCCGACGTGATCTTGCCATTGAACTTCATCTTGCCGGCAAGAGGGTGTGGGGAAGTCCAGGACATATCGACGAAGCCAGTGAGAGAACTTTTGCTGGCGAGGTTTTTGATCGGGCCTGTCGTCCGATGGGCGTCGGGCGACAATTCAAAGCGTCTCGAGCCGACCGCAGCCGTACTGAACGCTTGCGTGAATTGGATGTGCCAACTCTTGTGATCCATGGAGACTGCGACACATTGATCGATATTTCTGGCGGCATTCGTACTGCTGAAGTCATTCCTCATGCTCGTTTTCTTGAAATTAAGGGAATGGGTCACGATTATCCGGATTATTTCTGGACAAATTTGGTGTCTGCAGTGCGTGAACATTGTCAAAACATCTAAAGTTTTGTCACTATGACTGATACAAAGCCAGTTTCAAATTGGGCGACAGATTTTGATGTTTTTGACCAGCAATATGTGAATGATCCGTACAGCATTTGGGCGGTCCTTCGCGATGAGTGTCCGATGGCCCATACCGATCGCTGGGGCGGATCGTGGTTGCCGACTCGTTACGAAGACGTGACTGCAATCGCTCGTGATATCGAAAAGTTCCCTTCCAAGTTCGGTATCTCTGTTGTTCCACCAGCGAACCCACTCGACGCCAATTCTCAACCTGCTTTCTTGCCATACGGTGTTCCACCGATTAGTTCGGATCCGCCGCTACACACATGGACCCGTCGCCTCCTTCTTCCTTGGATGAGTCCACAACGGACATTGACCTACGAACCCATGACGAAGGAATTGTGCAATCGTTTGATTGACGGTTTTATCGCCAACGGCAATGCCGACGCCGCCGCCGATTATGCGCAACAAATCCCGGTGCGGGTGATCGCCCATATTCTCGGAGTTCCAGAATCAATGAGTGACAGCTTTACCGGTTGGGTTC